>CAYVLT010000100.1:0-13622 GCA_964452405.1 uncultured Ferruginibacter sp. | reverse complement strand
GTTTTGATATTATACCCATTCAGGATACTGATGTTTTGCCAGGCCATCATCTGGAACATGAATTCATTACCGGCCCTGCGGGCAGGATCGCCGGTACACATTTCCTCTTTTCCAAGAATGGCATATTTAATGCCTACCTTATCGAGTATCTGCACAAATGCCCTCGTGATCTTTTGTGCCCGCTGATCAAAACTCCCGGCACAGCCCACCCAAAACAATACATCGGGCTGTTCGCCTGCAGCTGCCATGTCGGCCATAATTGGAACCTGCATCATTTTTGATTTTAAACAAAAGTAATCACTTGCATTTTATTTTAACCATCGCTGCCGGATAAATCGTTCAGGCGATCAAAATGGTTTTCCGTGTGTGAGGGCAATGAGTTTACGGGTAAGGTAGGGCGAGAGTTTCATGGTGCGTACAAATAGATTGGTTACCCATTTTTTGCCGAAGAAATGCTGGATCACCATGCCTGCTTTGATCCGTGTTGAAAAAGTTTTTTTCCAGGTGCTGGTATAGCCTGCTTCCATCTGTGACCGCCTTATAGCACCATTTAAAAAGTCGGCTACATAGCCGGCAGCGATTTTACTGCTGTGCAGGGCCATGCTCATCCCGTTTCCGCACAACGGCGTAATCATGCCGGCCGCATCGCCCAGCAATAATACATGACGGTACACCTGCTCCTTGGTGCTGAAAGACACCTGCGAAATGGTGACCGGTGAATCAAACAACCGTTCACTGCCGGCGAATAAAGCAGCCAGGTGACGGTTGCGGAACAATACCTGCTCTTCTAACAGGGGGATGGAGTGATCGTTACGGTTGAGGTTATACGCATTGGTAAGGTAACACAAACAGTACTTGCCGTCTTCTATTTTTGAAACACCGCAATAGCCATGTTCAAAATTGTGTAAAGAAATGGTATCCGCAGGCAGATCAGCCCTGATGTGGTATTTAATACCGATATAATTATTCAGTTTGCTGTTTCTTGATAAAATAAAACTCCTTTTCCACCGGATGTCAAGATTGCTTCGCTTGCCGAAAGTACCGCAGCATGTTTTGCTGTTAAGCTCACCTGCTGCACTGGTGATGGTGAAAACTTCGTTCTTAAAATGCACATCATTCACCTTGCAATCCTCGAGCACCCTTACCCCGTTTGCAACAGCGATTTTTTTTAATTCGTGATCGAGCAGGAAGCGGCTGATGCCGAATCCGCCGAGCGGAAGTGGCGCCTGCAGGATGGTGCCATCGGGAGCGGTAACAGTTAGTTTTTTGATCACCGGTAGCTCCATAGATGACAGCGGAAGGCCGAGCGACTCAACAAAATCCCAACTTTCCATACTGATGTATTCGCCGCACACTTTATGAAAAGGATAGCTTTCTTTTTCAAACAATACAACGTTGAAACCTTTTCTCCGGAGTAAAATGGAAAGCGACAGGCCAGCTAAACCGCCCCCGATGATGGCTGCATCGTATGTAACATTATTGTCCATTACAATAAGTGATTAAATGCCTGAACGCCCATTTCCACTGAATGTTGCAGGGCTGTAGGTTTGCCTGCTGAAATATTTGCTGCCATTCCTTCCGGGTGAATCCTCTTGCCACTGATAAGGGCGCATCATTTTTTACAAGGTACGAATTTGAGAACAACCGGGTAAGCCATTTGATGGAATAATAAGCCAATGGATGCCGGTGAAGGTCGTTGATAAAAAAACCTGTTCCTGCATTTTTGCTCATCCAATGCAGCATGTGCAGGAGTTGTTCGTTGGAAAAATGATGGCAAAAAAGTGAAGAGAAAACAAACGCAGGTTTTTCAGCCGGTAGTTCAACCGTAGCATAGTCGGCGGCATACCAGGTGGCGTTTAAATGCGCACATCTTTCTTGCGCAAGGCTGATACAGGCTGGCTTGATGTCAATACCGGCAAAGCGGGCTGTAATGTTATTTTTTTTGCACCAGGAATCCAGTGCCAGCAGGTTGTCGCCTCCGCCGCAACCAATCTCGCAGATGCTGATGGGTGTGTGATAGGTGGTTGCCGACAATAATTTCTTCAACCCTGCAATTGTTACGGCATGGCCTCCCAGGAAGCGGTTGATCGTATTTAGCTCCCGCATGTTTTGCCGGATGGCATCAAAGGGAAGCTGGTCCTCGTCCAGCAATTCTTTTTGTTCACTTCTTTGTGCGAGGTTAATCATAGCTGGCAATAAAGGTTTCCATGGTAAGGCCCGGGCCAAAGGCGGCGCCGAGGATGAGTTCTCCGGCATTTCCGTTACCGGCATTCAACTGGTCAAAAAATCTTTTCAATACAAATAATATTGTGGGCGAACTCATGTTGCCAAACTCATTCAACACATCGTAGGAATGTTGCAGGGCAGTATCATTAAGGCCGGCGCTTTGCCGGATCACGTCGAGTATTTTTTTACCGCCGGGATGAATGCACCAGTGAGTCACCTGCTCTTTTGTTATGCCAGACCTGGCACAGGCTTTTGAAATAAGCGCATCAAAATCGGCTTTTACAAGATCAGGTACATAACCGGTAAGGGTCATTAAAAATCCTGTTGAAGAGAGTTGCCAGCTCATGTCTTTTTTACCATTGAAAGCCACCCACGAAAAAAAACTTTTCAGTGAAAGGCCTTTATGTGGGGTGTTGGATGACTGTAGCAATACAGCTGCGCAACCATCGGCAAACAACAGGGTGGAAGTGATATTATCAGCCGAATTATTCTTTTGAAAATGAAGGGTGCACAATTCAGTACATACTATCACCACGTTTGCTGAAGCGTCGGAATTACAGATTGCATCGGCGATCTTCAGCGCATGGATGGCTGCATAGCAACCCATAAAATTCACAGAAGTCCTGTACACCGAAGGGGATAACGCCAGGGTTTCCATGATCTCGAGATCCAGTCCGGGTGCACTCATGCCGGTGCAACTCACGGTAACCAGGTGGGTGATATCCTCCTTCAATATTTTACCCTCGATGCAATCGCTGATCGTTTTTACTGACAGCGGCGCCGCATGCAGGTTGTACCATTCCATTCTTTTTTCAATGCAGGGGAAGGGTTCAAGGTTTGCAGCGGGACTGTAAAATTTTCGCCTGTCAGCCGCAACAGAATAATCAGGGATCACACTGTGGCGTGTGCTGATGCCGCTATGGCGGTAGAGAAAACCAAGCTTGCGGCTTTCTTCATCAGTATGGCAGTAGGCCTTATCGGCAAAAGCCAAAATATCCTGCTGCCTGTGTTTAAAGGAAGGTACGCCTGTTGCTATGGAAACTATTTTGCTCAAAATTTTTCGATTATGAATAATGTAATAAAGGCGGCATTGGTGCAAACAGAAGCCAGCAGGTTCATCCGCATGGTATTAACGAAATTAGCGGCCGACTGGTTGTGAATAACCCGGTAAAACCACCAGGAAAAATATAATAACACCGGAACAAAAAACAATTGCAATAAAAAAAAGTGTTGAAACTGCGAGCTGTTAAATAACTGTATAGCCAGCAACAACATTGCCAAAGCATAAACGATTGCGGTGAAAATAAATGTACCCCTGTATCCCAACAACATACTCAGCGTGGTTACTCCATCTGCTTTATCCTGGCGGTGCTGGTAAATCTGCGTTAACGGGTAGAACCCACCGATCAGCAACGATGCAACGACCATGCCGATAACGGGAACGGATACCGTTTTTTCCCCGCTGCAGCCATGCATCACCATAAAATAAGTAACAGCCCCCTGGAAAAAAATCACCGTGATATAACCGGCTACCGGGTATTTTTTCAGCCTGGTGCCCCTGTAACTGTATGCCCTGGAAGCCAAAATATAGGTAAGTATTAAAATGGTGAACAATACACTAATGAACAAAGCGCAAAGAATCGCCATACCATCCAGCAACAACGTAATATAAAACAGTTGTTTCGTAGGCTGTTGCGGGTGCCTGATGCCTCCAACGCTCTCTGTATCCCGGTCCATATAACTGTTATATCCATTGCTGGCCGGGTACACGAGCAGGTGCAGAATAAGAAAAACTGCCAACGCATTGATGGCATTGATGGCAGGGGTTTGACTCAGCGCATACCAATACACCGGCATTAAAAAAAAAGAGAAATGGATGCGAAGCAATTGTATGGTCGACGACTTGATCAATGAATTTTTGCTGTAAGATAAAGTAGTTTGGGTTTTAAAAATATTGCTCCACCTGGAACCGGTTCTCTCTAACACCGCACGACATCTCCCCTGTGTTACCTCGCGGTTGTGACGTGTTGCCCCCGAAAAACTTACAAAAACATTATGACGGCAACAGTCCTCAACCTGTACAACAACAACAGTGCTAAACTTTATCTTTGCTGCATGCCGAAGGTAGTTCAGGTTTTTTTCTGGGGAATGCTCATCAGTTTTTTAGGTTGCCTGCCATTGGGAACCCTCAATATCACTGCGATGCAAATCGGGCTGCAGGAGAGCATAAAAGATGCATTGCTTTTTTCGCTGGGCTGCCTGTTGGTGGAGATGTTGTATGTACGCTTATCACTGGTAGGCATATCCTGGTTAAGAAAGCAGGTAAGGCTGATGCGGGTGATGGAATGGGTTACCCTGCTCATTATTGCCGCCCTGGCTGTGGGAAGTTTTATGGCGGCAGCTAAAAGTGGCAACCATCAAAAAAATGAAGTGCTCAACAACAACATGCATCGCTTTTTGCTCGGTATGTTGATGAGTGCGGTGAGCCCTACGCAAATTCCATTTTGGTTTGGCTGGAGTACGGTTCTTTTTCAAAAAGGCAGGCTGCAACCAGTGAGAGCCCAATATAATTTTTATATCACCGGCATTGGGTTAGGCACCATGCTGGGCAACTGTGTTTTTATTTTCGGTGGCCGGATATTGGTGCAAAAAATCGGCAACAGCCAGGCCTACATCAATTGGTTTATTGGGGCAATTTTTTCCCTTACTGCGATCATACAACTCGTAAAGATGCTCCTGCACCGGGATGGTGTAAGCAAGCTGGAAGAAGGAAAATTGGAAGTGTAGCCGGCTGCCGCTTAACACATCGGTTACAGCCGATACGCTGAATGTTCTATTTTTGCGACGCATGAAACAACTGGCCTCCATCAATCGTTTTTTCTGGAAATACCGTTACCGTTTTTTTTTAGGCATTGTATTTATTGTACTCACGAATTATTTCAGGATACTGGCGCCACAGATCACCGGTTACGTGGTTAATACGGTGGCCGGTAAACAAGGCGTCCACAGCCGTAACAATGATGTGCTGGTGGATAAGATCATTCACCTGCTGGAAGCCAGGCCTGCAGGAGAAAAAATATTATGGTGCGGCATCACCCTGCTTGCGCTGGCAATTATCAGCGGCCTGTTTATGTTCATGATGCGGCAAACCATCATTGTGATGAGCCGCCTGATAGAGTACGACCAAAAAAGCCAGGTATTTTCCCATTACCAGCAACTCGATACCAACTTTTACAAAACTCACAGCACCGGCGACCTCATGAATCGTATATCCGAGGATGTGAGTCGTGTGAGAATGTACACCGGGCCGGCGGTGATGTATTTTATCAACCTGGCCGCCGTGCTGGGCTTCAGTATTTTCTTCATGTACAAGGCAAGCCCGCGCCTTACCTGGGTGGCCCTGTCGCCCTTGCCGGTGCTCGCCATCACCATTTATTTTGTTAATACCATTATTCATAAAAAAAGTGAGCGCATCCAGGCCATGCTGAGCCAGCTCACCACCAATGCACAGGAATCGTACAGCGGCATCCGGGTTATCAAATCCTTTGTGCAGGAAAAGGCAATGCTGGGATTTTTTACCGCCAACAGTGAAACCTACAAACAAAATGCATTGGGACTGGCCAAAACAGAAGCGATCTATTTTCCAAGCATGGCCCTGCTGATCGGTGTTAGCACCTTACTTACAATCATGACGGGGGCCCTTGATGTGATCAACAAAGTGCCGGGAGCGGATGTGGGCAAGATCGCTGAATTTGTAATGTATATCCAGATGTTGAGTTTTCCTGTGAGTGCCATTGGCTGGACGGCCAGCATGACCCAACGGGCCGCCGCCTCTCAAAAACGCATCAACGAATTTTTGCACAGTAAACCTGCCATATCCAATCCACCGGAAAAACTGGTGCCGCCGCTTACCGGTAACATTGAACTGAAACAGGTGAATTTCGTGTACCCGCAAACCGGTATTCACGCAATCAAAAACTTTTCACTCCATATTAAGGCCGGTGATAAAATTGCCGTGGTAGGAAAAACGGGTTCCGGCAAATCAACACTGGCGCAGTTGCTGTTGAGAATGTATGACCCACAGGAAGGCAGCATTTATTATGATGCAGTGCCGGTAAATAAAATGGACCTGGCCTACCTGCGTAACAATGTAAGTTATGTGCCGCAGGACGTTTTTTTATTCAGCGATACCGTGTTCAACAACATCGCCTTTGGCTTGCCAGGTGCTGACATGGAGCAGGTAAAAAAGGCAGCGTTGGATGCCTGTGTTGACCGGGAGATCGGTGGCTTTGCACAGGGATATGAAACCCTGATCGGGGAGCGGGGTGTTACACTGAGTGGCGGTCAAAAACAACGGATATCAATCGCAAGGGCCCTGATCAAAGATCCGTCCATCGTTATTTTTGACGATTGCCTCAGCGCCGTTGATGCAAAAACGGAAAAAGAAATACTCTCCAACCTAAAGAACTACCTGGCACAAAAAACCGCTGTGATTATTACACACCGGATCTTTTCACTGCTGGCTTTTGACAAAATCATCGTTATTGAGAATGGGGCCATTGCAGAGGAAGGCACCCATACCAGGTTATTGAAAAAAAATGGCATCTATGCCGAAATGTACCGGCGCCAGTTGCAACAGGAAAAAGATGCGGGCGAAGCGGGTCTTGCACCGACCGCCTGAAAAGGATAGCAGTAAGTTTAACGAATTGGTATCCAAAGCTGTTTTCTTCGGGTTTAAACAAATTGTCCCCACTAAATTTTAAACATCATCTAAAAATCATCGTTTTTTTTGCTATTTCAAAAACAACTTTATCTTTGTCAGCATAATTATTTACCTGTTATTCAATTAACTTAAAATTAAACTACTGTGGCGTACGAGAACAACGACAAAAAAATGGAAAGCGTTTACAGCAAACGCATCAGGGCCGGCAAACGCAGAACTTACTTTTTTGATGTAAGAGAAACCCGCGGAAATGATTATTATTTAACGATCACTGAAAGCCGCAAGCGTTTTGACTCTGACGGCTACGACAGGCATAAGATTTTTTTATATAAAGAAGATTTCAATAAGTTCATCAAAGGGCTTACGGATGCGGTGGATTACGTGAAAACCGAATTGATGCCTGATTTTGATTTCGATGCTTTCAATCACGATACACCTTATGAAGGTGAGGAAGGCCAGGGAGCAGTAAGTGGAGCTGTGGCTGAAGAACCAACAGAAGCTGCCAGCCGCCCTGTGGAAGAAGTGCCTTCCATGGCCGCTGAAACCAGCACCAGCGTGGTGGATGAAACCTCTGCACCTGCCGACAACGGGAGTAATGTAGAAGTGGACAAGTGGTAAAATTGAATTTTTATAATACCTGGAAGCCTTTCATCTGAAAGGCTTTTTTGTTGCCCTGGTATCCTAAAAATCTGTTTTTCAGCGGGGTATGCCTGTTAAAATGTTAAATTATCACAATCTTGTAAAGAATTGGGGGGTGGTTATGTTATCTAATTGTAAACTGTTACCTTTGCAACCGTTCACTAAGCAACTATTTATATTATGATCTGTAATGAAATGCCCGATACACTAGGCTTTATGATTGTTCATACGGGTAAACTGTTGCTGAAAGCTATTAACCTGGCCTTTGCCGGCATCAGTAAGGAAATCACTTTTGAACAGATGGGAGTATTGTATTTTTTATCGAGGAATGATGGTAAGAAGGACATGATCCAGCAGGATATTGCCGAGATCATGGATAAAAATAAATCGGCCGTACTGCGGTCGGTGGACATACTGGAACAAAAAGGATTCGTAAAGCGGATTCCGGCGGCGGGCGACCGGCGAAAAAATGTGATCACGCTTACCAATACCGGCAAGGCGGTGATTGAAAAAATGCACGACTTTTTTTTAGAACAGGATTCAGTGCTGAAAGAGGGCATCAGCGAAGCGGAACTGTCAACCTGTATGCGGGTGCTTTCGCGGGTGCAGGTTAAAAGCCGCAGCGCCGAACAGTTGTTCGCTGTAAGCTGATAAACACAGAATTATTAATATACCCTTTAGATAACATTTTGATAACTTTATCTTAAATTTAAAATTATTTACCAAACTAAACCGATAAGATGATTAACAACGCATTGAAGAAGAAAATCGACAATTTCAAAACTGTTGATCGATTGAAGGAAGCTGATATCTATCCGTTTTTTCGCCCATTGCAATCTGACCAGGATACCGAAGTGATCATCGGATCGAAGCGAATTCTAATGTTTGGTTCAAATAGCTATCTCGGTTTAACCAATAATAAGCAGGTAAAAGAAGCTGCTAAAAAAGCCATTGATAAATACGGAAGCGGTTGTGCCGGTTCAAGATTTTTGAACGGCACACTCGATCTGCACCTTGAGCTGGAAGAAGCGCTGGCGGATTTTGTTGGGAAGGAAGGTGCCCTCGTATTCAGCACCGGGTACCAGGTAAATGTGGGAGTTATCTCCGCATTGGCCGGCAGGAATGATTATGTGTTCCTGGATGAATGGAACCATGCCTGCATCATTGATGGAGCCAGGTTATCGTTCGGTAAGATCTACAAGTATGGTCACTCTGATATGGCCCATCTTGAAAAACTTTTGGCGAATGCCCCGATCGACGCATTCAAACTGATTGCTACTGATGGGGTTTTCAGCATGGAAGGTGATATTGCACGCCTGGATGAAATTACCCATTTGGCAAAAAAATACAATGCCACTGTTTTTGTTGACGATGCTCACTCCCTGGGAGTGCTCGGGCCGGGTGGCCGCGGTACGTCGGCGCATTTCAATATTACACATAAGGTCGACATGATCATGGGTACTTTCAGTAAATCACTTGCTTCTATCGGTGGCTTTGTGGCTGCAGATAAAAAAGTGATCGAATACCTGAAGCACCATGCCCGTTCGCTCATGTTCAGCGCCAGTATTTCGCCGGGAGCTGCCGCCAGTGCATTAGCTGCCCTGGAAGTAATGAAATCAGAACCAGAACGCATTGAAAAACTCTGGCAGAATACCCAGTACACCCTCGAACAGTTTAAAGAAGCCGGCTTTGATGTGGGACCAACAGAATCTCCCATCATCCCGATTTATGTGCGGGATAATGAAAAAACATTTTTGATGGCGAAGATGCTGATGGACGAAGGGGTGTTTGTAAACCCGGTGGTGTCACCGGCAGTAGCCAGCGAATCATCCATGATCCGTTTTTCATTGATGTCCACCCATTCATTCAAGCAGATTGATTACGCGGTGGAGAAGATCAAGAAGGTTGCGTATAAATTAAAAATTCCACAAGTAAATACTGTTAAAGAGACAGTAAAAGCATGACGCAGATAAAGCAGGTTTCGACCAAAAAGGAATTGGCCGCATTTATTGATTTCCCGCATCATTTGTATGAAGGCGATCCCAATTATGTGCCGGAATTACATATCGCACAGCGTGACCTGTTGTCACCGGGCAAGCATCCTTTTCATGAACATTCGCAGGTGCAATTGTTCCTGGCCATTGATAATGGACAGATCAGGGGAAGAGTGGCCGCCATCTTCAATAACAACCACAACCAGTTTAAAAACAGGACAGACGGTTTCTTTGGTTTTTTTGATGTGGTGGATGATGGTGCCATTGCAAAACAACTGCTGGATGCGGCTGCCGCCTGGCTGAAAGAAAAAGGCGCCAACACCATGATCGGCCCGGTGAATCCTTCCACCAATGAACCCTGCGGACTGTTAGTGGAAGGCTACAATGCACCGCCGGTGGTGATGATGACCTACAATAAACCTTATTATCTCCCTTTACTTGAAAAAGCAGGATTTACAAAAAGTGTTGACCTGCTGGCCTACGATCTTTCCACTGCCACTGTTGACAAACGTACGCTGCAGTTGAAGGAAACACTGCTGAAAAGGCTTGCCTTAAAAGGGATTGTTGTACGCAACATCAACATGAAGGATTTTAAAAATGAAGTGAACAAAATACAGGAAGTGTACAATACGGCCTGGGCCGAAAACACCGGCTTTGTTCCTTTTACTGATAAAGAGTTCAAGTACCTGGCGAAAGACATGAAAATGTTGCTGGATAAGGATTTTTGCCAACTGGCAGAACACAACGGTAAGGTGATTGGATTTTCACTCGCCATCCCGGATATTAACCAGGTACTGATCAAAATTAAAAAGGGAAGGCTTTTCCCAACCGGGCTGATCAAATTGTTGACCGGTTTAAAAAAAGTGAATTATATACGGGTGCTTGCACTGGGTGTGGTGGCTGATTACAGGAAGGCCGGCATTGAAGCATGTTTTTATTCGGAGATCATTGAACAGGCTGCTGCCAAAAAAATAAGAGGTGGTGAAGCGTCGTGGATACTGGAGCACAACGAGATGATGAACAACGGGCTTAAAAAACTGAATGCAACCGTATATAAGCGATACAGGATTTTAGAAAAGGCACTATGAGGCAAAGAGTACTGATAACAGGTGCAAGCGGCTTTTTGGGATATCACCTGATCAATGCGGCGCTCGAAAATGATTTTGAGGTATACGCCGCTGTTAGGAAGAGCAGTAACATCATTCACCTGGCGCAATTACCGGTGAGTTTTGTGGAACTCAACTACCAGGATGAAGATGCCATGGCAGCAGTTTTTGCTGAAAAAAAAATTGACTATGTAATACATGCAGCGGGAACCACTAAAGCAGTGTCCCGCCAGGAATACGACCTGATCAATAATACTTATACGCAGCATCTTGCCAGGGCCGCGGCAAAAAACAGGGAGCAGGTAAAGCGCTTTGTTTTTATCAGCAGTCTGGCAGCAACTGGTCCCTCAGCCAGTGTTGACAGTAAAATAGATGACAGCGTGGTTCCGCTTCCTGTTACCGCATATGGAAAAAGCAAATTAGATGCAGAGAATGGACTGAAAAAAATTGAAATTCCCCTGACCATTTTACGGCCTACCGCCATTTACGGGCCCAGGGAAAAAGATATTTTTATCGTGACCAAAACGCTGTACAACGGGCTGGATCCATACATCGGTAAATTTGATCAGAAGCTGAGCTTTGTATATGCAAAAGATATGGCGGCATTAGCGGTGAGTGCACTTACCAATGTAAATGCGGACGGAACGTATAATATTTCCGATGGCCGTGAGTATAGCCGGTACGAGTTTGCCGACATAGTGAAGGAACTGTCAGGGAAAAAAGCATTCCGGTTTCATTTGCCACTTGGCCTGGTGAGGGCAGTATTGAAAGTTACTGACCGCATCAACCAATCGATGAAAAAAGCATCACCGGTGAGCGTGGAAAAATTGAGCGAGCTAACCGCCGCCAACTGGGTCTGCGACATCAGCAAAGCGAAGACGGAACTCGGGTACAACCCGCAATACGATCTGCAGAAAGGACTGGAAGAATCGCTGCAGTGGTACCGCCAGCACAACTGGTTGAAATAACGTTAAAACGAAATTACATTTCTAATAAAAAAAACAATATATGGAATACAAAGTAAAACCAGCTGAAGGGAAACTTGCGATATTGGTTCCCGGAATGGGGGCTGTAGCCACCACATTTATTGCTGGAGTAGAAGCAGTGAAAAAAAAGCTGGCCCTTCCCGTTGGATCTCTTACCCAAATGGGCAATATCAGGATCGGTAAAAGAACCGAGAATAAAAATCCTAAAATAAACGACTTCGTTTCATTGGCTCAATTGAATGACATTGTATTCGGTGGTTGGGATATTTACGAAGACAATGTGTACGATGCTGCGATGAAAGCTAAGGTGCTCGAAAGTTCATTGCTTTCTTCCATCAAAACCGAACTGGAAGCCATTAAACCGATGAAAGCGGTTTTTGATAAAGCTTATGTGGCCAACCTGGATGGCAGCAATGTAAAAAAAGCTGCTACAAAATTTGATCTTGCCCAGGAACTCATCAACGATATTGAGAGTTTCCAGGAAGCCAATAATTGCAGCCGGGCTGTGATGGTTTGGTGCGGCAGTACTGAAAAATACATCCAGCCATCTGCGGTGCACAACAGTATTGAAGCATTTGAAGACGGCTTAAGAAACAACGATGCGCTTATTTCACCCAGCATGATCTATGCGTATGCGGCTCTTAAATGCGGGGTGCCGTTTGCTAACGGTGCGCCCAATCTTACCTGCGATATTCCGGCGCTGATCGAACTGTCGAAAGAAACCAATACCCCCATCGGTGGTAAGGATTTTAAAACCGGGCAAACTTTAATGAAAACCATACTGGCACCGGGTTTACACGCAAGGGCGTTGGGTGTGCAGGGTTGGTTCTCCACCAATATACTGGGTAACAGGGACGGCTATGTGCTCGACAATCCTGAAAACTTCAAAACAAAAGAGGTATCAAAACTCAGTGTACTCGACGAAATTTTCAAGCCGGAATCCAGTCCTGAATTATACGGTGAATTGTACCACAAAGTGAGGATCAACTATTATCCTCCTCATGGTGATAACAAAGAAAGCTGGGATAATATAGACATTTTCGGGTGGCTCGGTTATAAAATGCAGATCAAGATCAATTTCCTCTGCCGCGATTCTATCCTGGCAGCGCCGATCGTACTCGACCTGGCCTTATTCCTCGACCTTGCAAAAAGGGCTGATATGAGTGGCATACAGGAATGGCTGTCGTTCTACTTTAAATCGCCGCAAACACTGCCGGAACTGGCACCTGAGCATGATATTTTCAAACAGCTGATCAAATTGCAGAATACGTTGCGGCATATGATGGGTGAAGACCTGATCACGCACCTTGGTTTGGATTACTACCAGGACCTGGTTGAAGCAATGTAACAAAGATGCGGTTGCATAAAATAATTGCCTCTGTTGCAGGCGTGGGAAATATTAAGGGCGGTGGAACAATTGCAGCAGTTATTTATTGTATAGTATGGCTTTGTTTACCTGCCGGGCTCATCACCAGCGCCTGGCAGGTAATCATCACCGCCACCATCATTTTGGTGGGGATATGGAGTTCGAATGTGGTGGAGGCAGATTGGGGTAAAGACAGCAGTAAGGTGGTGATTGACGAAGTGGCCGGGATGGCGGTGAGTTTGCTCTTTGTTCCGCAGGAGATTATATTTCTGTTAAGCGGGCTGATCCTGTTCAGATTTTTTGATATTGTAAAGCCGTTGGGTGTTCGCAGTATGGAAAAATTCCCGGGCGGGTGGGGCGTGATGGCGGATGATCTGCTGGCTGGTTTTTATTCCTGGACGGTGTTGCAGTTGTTGGTGTTTGTATGGACCAGGTTTACCTGATAAAACAAAATGAAGACATTTTTAAGAGCTAATGTTGCATCGATCACTGCCAGTGGCAGTGACTACCTGTTGATGGTGCTGTTGGTTGAACTGGCCGGAGTTGATCCGCTGCCTGCAGGCATTGCCGGCACCATTGCCG
>CAYVLT010000099.1:0-13656 GCA_964452405.1 uncultured Ferruginibacter sp. | reverse complement strand
GGTGATGTAATCATCCGCACCTAATTTATAACCCTGTATAATATCTTCCTTCATCGTTTTTGCAGAAAGGAAGAATAAGGGAACGTCAGGATTGATATCGCGGATCTCTTCAGCCAGCGTAAAACCGTCCATATTCGGCATCATCACATCGAGCAGGCAGATATCAAACTTTTCACGCTGAAAGGCCGCCAGTCCCAGTTTCCCGTCTCTCTCCAGGATCACATCGTAATCATTCAGTTCAAGATAATTTTTCAGTACCATTCCAAGATTTGTATCGTCTTCGCACAAAAGAATTTTCGGTTTTGCTGTTTCCATGTTTAAAAAGTTTATGAACAAATAAAAACAATTCGCTATTTAATGAAGCTAATATACTGACTAATTTTTTGTTAAAGCTAATTTTGAGCCAAACGGTAAAGCCGCTGTCATACAGGGAAAGTATTTACATTTTAATTACAAAAGCCACCTCAAAATTGGGTGGCTTTTGTACAAAATTATCGCTGTGTTTACTATTTAAAATCTTCAGCGCTCACTCCTTCGTTTAACTTGAAATCGGAATATTGAATGGTGAATTCCAAACCACCACTTTGTGTAATGGTTATCTCTGCCGGCAACATGATATTGCCCACTTTAGTGTAATTCTTATACTCAATAGTTTCAGTTACTTCCTGGTCTTCCTCTTTGCTGGTGGATTCTTCTTTCAGCAGCAAGCCAGTTTTTACAGAATATTCCTGGATGGAAATTTTTCCACTCGGCATGGTCACTTTGAGGCGATAAGTATCTTCGTCGCCCACTTTGCCGGTACCGAGGTAATCGGTTTTGTAAGAGTTATCTGAAGCATAGTATAACTGGGGGATCAGTGCTTTTTCATCACGGCCTTCTTTGATTTCCTGTTCGTCCATTTCTTTTTTCTGCGGTCCTTGCTGCTGGTATCCCTTATCACCATCAAACATTGTTTTGAACACCGTCATGGTGCCTCTTTTGAATTCAACATATTGTTTGTTGGGTGCCATCTTCTTTTCAGTACCTTCCAGCGACTGCCCCATGATAGACATTTTAGTGTTGGCTGAGATCGTATTCACTTTGCTTACTTCATCCTTGCCTCCCACAGCTTTCAGGTAACTATTGATGATTTCGTAGGCGGAAATACTTTCGGTTGTTTTTGCCGTTTCACCGGCATTTACATCCAATGGCTTCTCAACAACCGGTTCTGCATAGCGATCGTATTTTTTGATCGGGTATCCAAACTTCATCAGCTTAGGGATAATTTTAGACGCATTGCCTGCGATCAGTATCCTTGAATTGCTTTCGCTGAAATAGGTTTTAGAAACATTTTTAATGTCTGCAAGCGTTACCGCGTTGATCTTTTGCAGGTAGGTTCTGTAAAAATCTTTCGGCAACCCGTTGATGAGGATATTGGTGGCATATTCTGCGGTCTTGGCAGGGTCTTCCATTCCCAATGCAAAAGCACCATTGTATTTGGCCTTCGCCTTTGAAAGATCTTCTGCAGAAATATTACCATCCCGCATGTTCAGTATTTCGGCAAACATTTCAGAAGTGGCGCTGTCAACCTTATCGGTACGAACAGCTGCAGTAGCCGTAAACAGGCTCTGGAAGCGGCCATTACCCACCCTTGAATAACTTCCGTAAGTGAAACCATGTTTTTCACGCAGGTTCATAAACAATTTGCTGTCGGCGCCACCACCTAAGATATAGTTGGCCAGCAGCAGGGCATGGTAATCTTTATTGTTCAGCGGGTTGTTCACCAGGTTACCCACTCTCAACTCGCCCTGTACGGCGGTAGGAATATCCACAAAATCAATTTCTGTTTTTTGTGGATTCTGCACCAATGGGATAGCCGGCAGCGTTAGTTTCTTTCCTTTCCAGGCGCCAAGGTTTTTTTCCACCAGTGCTTTGGCAGCGGCCGGGGTGATATCTCCCACAAAAGTGAGGTAGGAGCGGGAGGGTGTGATATGATCTTTATAGGCCATCTTCACATCATCCAGTGTTAAGCCCTTTACGGATTCTTCAGTGGTAAACTCACCCTGCGCTGTGTTTTTTCCATAGCTCAATGCGGTGTAAACGCGGTTGGCGATAGTGGGCGTGCTTTTTTCTTCAGACTTTAAACCGGTGATGGTCATTGATTTCAATTTGTCGAATGACTCCTGCGGAAAGGAAGGATTTTTCAGCGCATCCGTCATCAACGAAAATGCTTTGTCAAAATAGCGGGTGAGCGCACTTACTGAACCACCCGAAGCAGAAAGGTTCACGTCCGCACCGATCATATCCACTTCTTCATCAAATTTATCTTTTGGCAAATTGGTGGTTCCTTCGCCAAGCATCTGTCCCATCAGGTCGAGCAAACCGGCTTTCTTGCCTTCTTTCACCGGGCCATAATCAATAAAAAACGAGGCCCTTACTTTTGGCAGTTTGTGATTTTCTACTACCAACACAGTAATGCCGTTCGGCATATTAAAAATAACCGGGTCTTTGATAGAGATCACCGGGGCAGGACCTGCAACAGGTTTTTTACTCCGGTCAACTTTTACCTGCGCAAAGCTCTGCATGCAAATAAAGCCGGCTGCAACTATTAATAATTTCTTCATTGTATAAATAATTTAACGATGGTTGAATGAAAATGAGGATCAGGATTTAGGCAGGTAGTACAATACCACCCGCTGGTTTTTATTCAGGTATTTTTTGGCAACATCCTGTATGTCCTGCCTGGTTATTTTCCTGATTTCGCTCAACTCAGTGTTGATATGATCGGTGTTCTTGAAAAAAGTGTAACCATCTGCCAGGTTTTCTGCCACGCCGAGCATTTTGGTGTTGGCGCTTACGAGGTCGTTTTCAAACTGGTTTTGCAGTTTGGTGAATTCAGCTTCGCTGATCAGGGTTTCCTGCAATTTAGACACTTCATCATCCATATCTTTCAGCAAGGTATCAAGCGGGGTGTCGTTGTTAGGAAGCGCATAGGTGATGTAAGCACCATAATCTTCCAACGCATAACTGAAAGAGCCCACCTGCAGTGAATTCTTTTTATCATCCACCATCTTTTTATACATGCGGCTGCTGTTGCCCTGGCTCAAAACTGCCGAAGCCATTTCGAGCGCCTTTGATTCTTTGGTGGTCATTCCCGGAACGCGGTAAGCCGCCAGTATCGCGGGGATCTGTATATTGGCATCATATGCAGTATCGATGATCTCCTGCGTGATCGGATCTTCTTTTACCGCGGTGCGTACAATTGGTTCGCCACTTGGAATGTCTCCGAAATATTGCTCCACCAGCAATTTGGTTTTGGCAACATCAATATCGCCGGCAATCACCAGTACCGCATTGTTGGGAGTGTAATATTTTTTGTTGAAAGCTTTGAACTCATCGAGGGTGGCAGCATCCAGGTCGGCCATGCTGCCGATAGGAACCCAGTGATACGGATGCTTCGTGAACAAACGCTTCATGGTTTCTGCGATAAAGTTTCCGTAAGGCTGGTTGTCAACACGCAACCTCTTTTCTTCCTTCACCACTTCATTTTGTGTTTTTACACCGATCTCGTTGATCACCGGGTGCAGCATGCGCTCACTCTCGAGCCAGATGCCGGTAGCCAGTTGGTTAGAAGGAAATACTTCGTAATAAAAAGTGCGGTCCTGCGTGGTGTTGGCATTGTTCTGCCCGCCATTGGCGCTTACGATCTTCATAAACTCACCACGTTTGATATTGTCGCTGCCTTCAAACAACAAATGTTCAAAAAAGTGTGCAAACCCTGTTCTGTCGGGTTTTTCATCTTTGCTGCCCACATGATACATCACTGAAACTGCTACAACCGGCACCGTTTTGTCCGGGCTTAGCACCACGTGAAGGCCATTTTTCAGGGTGTATTCTGTGAATGGCACTTTTTGCGCCGTTGCTGAAAAAGCAAGCAGCAGCAAGGAAATGGAGGAAATAATCGGTCTCATATTTTATTTAGTTGAATGCCAAAAATAGCCAACTATTTTTTACCAGCACCATTACCGCCAAATATTTGATAAGCGGCTATTGCGCAGCTCAACATGATTGCATTAATAATTTGTTACAGCAAAAAATTCAATTTCCTGTTTAGAACGACATTTGTACCTTTCGGTAAAAATTTTAATATGGCTAACAAAGAAGCATTTATACAGGCAGTGAACAACGGGTACGCATTCAAAGGTGAATCGGTGCAGATAGGGGCCGGTGTGCTGGATGGAGAAGTGATTGCCGAAGCTGCTGTAAAGTTGCCATTAAAAACAATGAACCGCCATGGTTTGATCGCCGGTGCCACGGGTACCGGTAAAACCAAAACCCTTCAGGTGATCAGCGAAATGCTGAGCGATGCCAGTGTGCCGGTTTTGGTGATGGACATTAAAGGCGACCTGAGCGGTATTGCTGCCATCGGTACTGCCAATGATAAGATCAATGACCGTTACCAGAAACTGAATCTCACTTATACGCCGGCGTTGTATCCCACCGAACTGCTCACGTTAACCGGTAAGGATGGCGTGCACCTACGGGCCACCGTTAGTGAGTTTGGACCGGTACTGTTGAGTAAGATACTTGAGTTGAACGATATACAGGGTGGCGTGGTGGCCATGATATTTAAATACTGCGATGATAACCAGTTACCCCTGCTCGATCTGAAAGATTTTATTAAGGTGCTGCAGTATGTAGGCGACGAAGGGAAAGCAGATATTGAAAAAACATACGGCAAGATATCGACTACAAGTACCGGCACCATTTTACGGAAAGTGATTGAATTGCAGCAGCAGGGTGCCGACCAGTTTTTTGGAGAAAAGAGTTTTGAGGTAGACGACCTGATGCGGATCGATCAGCAGGGCAGGGGCGTCATCAATGTGCTGCGGGTGACCGACCTGCAGGATAAGCCCAAGCTTTTTTCCACGTTTATGTTGCAGATGCTGGCCGAACTATATGCCAGCAGCCCGGAAGAAGGTGACCTTGATAAACCCAAACTGGTGATCTTTATTGATGAGGCCCACCTGATTTTCCAGGAAGCCAGCAGCGCCCTGTTGCAGCAGATAGAAACCATTGTAAAACTCATCCGTTCCAAGGGAATCGGGATTTTCTTTTGCACGCAAAACCCCATGGATGTGCCGGCAAGCGTGTTGGCTCAACTGGGTATGAAAATACAGCATGCCCTGCGGGCATTTACAGCGGCCGACCGGAAGGTGATTAAACAAACCGCAGAGAATTATCCAGAGACAGATTTTTATAAAACGGAAGATCTCATCACCCAGCTTGGCATTGGAGAGGCGCTGGTGACCATGCTGAATGAAAAGGGCATCCCCACACCGCTGGTGCATACCATGCTCTGTGCGCCCCGCAGCCGGATGGATGTGTTACAGCAGGCAGAGATCGATGCCATCAACGCCAAATCGAAGCTGGTAGCCAAATACAATCAAACCATCGACAGCCAGAGCGCTTACGAGATACTCACCGCCAAATTGCAGGAAGCAGCAGAAAAAGCGGCCCAGGACCAGGCAACTACCACTACCACTAAAAAAGTGAAGGCTGAACCCTCTACCCTGGAAAAGATCGCCGACAACAGTATTGTAAAAAGCATGGTGCGAACCGGTGGCAACATCATTGTGCGGTCCCTGCTTGGTGCATTAGGATTGGGCGGCCGCAGCAGGAGCAGCAGCAGTAAAACCAGGAGCTGGTTTTAAAAGCCAAGTCCCTTCCCAAAAAAATCAGTGATATCGAACCAGATTTTTTTAGTGTCGCCTTCGGATGTTTTAATTTCAAGCAGGTCGTAATGCCTGCTGCCGATGCTTTGCAGCGATTGACGCTGGAAACTGTATCCGGGGTAAGTTTTTTTTAGCCAGGCATATTCGGTTGACACACCTTCCTGTTCTGAAGGCGCTGTAATAATGATAGCTTTTTCTGCGGAAGAGCCATCGTGTTCTCCATCCACTGTTAACTGCAACCTGCCGGAGTTGTGGGGGTGGCTTGTTTGACGGGAGGAACTGCAACTGCAGTACAGGGCAGCCGCCAGCAATACGATCAATGCATTTTTCATGTTGTTGTAAGGTTTAGATCCGAATGTATCCATAAAAGCACCAACCGCCAATGGCACCCGGTTAAAAAAATACAAAAAAAATTGCAGCCCGGTGGCTGCAATCCATATCAAAAAAATCATTCCCGGTATCAGGCTACCTTGAGCATACTCATTTTGCTCGTGTTGAATTTGCGCTCTGCATACTCGAGCGTTACTTCAAAGGTTTTCACTTTTTGTGAAGGCAACTCATACATGGCATCTGTTAAAATGCTTTCGCAGATACTGCGTAAGCCGCGGGCGCCCAGTTTGTATTCCATGGCTTTTTCCACCATAAAATCAAATACGGCCGGCTCAAAACTCAGCGCTATGCCTTCTATTTCGAACAGGCGGGTGAATTGTTTTACCAGCGAATTTTTTGGCTCCGTTAAAATATTGCGCAGGGTGGCTGCATCGAGCAGGTTGAGGTAGGTGATCACCGGCAGGCGACCCAGCAATTCAGGGATCAATCCAAAATGCTTCAGATCCACGGCGTTTACAAATTGTAATAAATTCTTTTGCTGAAACTCCTGCAGTTCCTTGTTTACATTAAAGCCGATGGCATGTGTGTTTACGCGACGTGCGATCAGTTTGTCAACACCATCAAAAGCGCCGCCGCAAATGAACAGGATGTTGGAGGTGTTTACTTTTACCAGTTTTTGCTCCGGGTGTTTGCGGCCGCCCTGTGGTGGCACCAGCACTTCAGTGCCTTCGAGCAATTTTAATAAACCCTGCTGCACACCTTCTCCACTTACGTCTCTTGTAATGGAAGGGTTGTCGCTCTTGCGGGCAATCTTGTCTATCTCATCTATAAAAACAATTCCTTTTTCTGCTGCAGACACATCGTAATTGCAGGCCTGTAATAACCGGCTCAGCATACTTTCCACATCTTCACCCACATAACCGGCTTCAGTAAATACGGTGGCATCTACAATGGCGAAGGGTACATTCAGCAATCTTGCGATGGATTTTGCCAGCAGGGTTTTTCCCGTTCCGGTTTCACCCACCATAATGATATTGCTCTTCTCTATCTCCACATCATTTTCCACTTTCTGGTTAAGCCTTTTATAATGATTGTACACAGCCACTGCCAGGATCTTTTTTGCATCATCCTGCCCGATCACATATTCATCTAAAAACTTCTTTATTTCAAGCGGTTTTTTTACGGTGAGTTTATGAGCGCCACCCACCGCCTTCGTTTCGGGGTAAATCATTAATTCCTGGCTGATGATCTCCTGCGCATGTTCTACACAGTTTTCACAGATATGCCCTTCCTGCCCTGCAATCAATATTTTCACTTCATCCCGGCTGCGGCCGCAGAAAGAACAATGGAGTGTATGTTGTTTTGCCATGGTGCAAAGATAAAGAAATGTATGGCAAACCATGAACCTGTTGCTGCCATTGGCTAAATAGGTTCATGAGGCTGGCGGCGGGTTGTGCCGGCCGTATCCTCCGCAAAGAGTGGAGTACCCGCAGGAAGGTAGGGTTGCAGCAATTGTTTTAACTGTTCTTTTACCAAACTGCCCATGCTGTTGCAGTGAGCGAAGCGTGGTTGGTGATGGTAGGCGGCCAGTTCCTTGCGGAGAGAGAGCACTTTGTAATGTTCAGAAATTTCAGCATTTACCAGTACGTGCAGCAAGGCGGTCAGCTGTTCTGCATTTTCAATGGCGTACCTGCACAACTGTTGCCTGGCCTGCAGCCTGAGTTGTTCAATTTGGTCGGCGCTGAGCGCTTCGGTCACCAACTGCAGGTAGCCCAGGTTTTCCTTGTAAAACTGTGGCAGGTAAAGATTCAGCCTGCCTTCGTAGCACTGCTGGTCAAAGTCGATTGGTTTCAGTACAAAATGTTCCGGCCTTTCGTGGTGGGTTACCACAAAATTATAGCTCCGCATGTCGCCCAGCAGCCTGGCAAAACAGCTTTCGTTAAACTGCACAAAGGCTGCTGCCAGCATCTTCCTGGCAGCAGGCATTAAGTGGGGGGTGCCTGTTAAAAAATCATCCCCCGCCATGCCATCAATATGTGTTTCCACGAGGGTTTGCCGGTGGTATAAAAAATTAACAGTATTGCCGGTAAGCAGTTGCTCCAGCTCGAGGCCATAAATGCGGGACGCATCGGCTGATTTGATATAAAAATAACCGGTGCTGTTATCGGCAGTGTTCAACAGGTTTACCCTGAAAGGCATGCTGTTGGCGAACTCGCAAAAATCAATGGAATCAATTTTTACGGGTAAGTGGCCATGGTTGCTCAATAGCTGGTAAAGGGCCAGTATTTTCCGGTATAGTTGTTCTTCCAGGTTTTTTGGATATACCACCCGCTCCCAATGCGTATGTTTTCCGTCTTTGTTTTTGATGGCATTGCTGTAATCGTAATGCAGCAATTCGGTATAAGCAAGCGGCAGTACCTTGTCTTTTTTATAGCGCTCAAGATATTGCTGCAGGGCGGCAGTTACCGGGTACACTTCTTTCTGCATCATGGGCCGGTCGTTCTCTTTGCTGAGCGCAGCATTGGGTATCTGGTGAAAGTGCATGCAACAAAGGTATGTAATAAAAAAGGCCGGCCTTCCCTGGGAAAGCTGGCCTTTTGAATATTACGCCTGTTATTGTATGAATCTTTTTGTGATCATTTCGCCTTCTTCACTATAAATGATCAGGGTATAAATTCCTTTTGCCGTGTTTTTCATTTGCACACTGATATTATTGTTGCCGGTTATGATTGTTTGTTTTTGATTTATCATTTCTCTTCCGTCTGTGGCAAGTATTTTCAATGTTATTGTTTGTTGTTTGTTGCTGTGTAAATAAATAGTATTATTTGCAACAGCAGTAATTTCCAAACCAGCTTTGCTGTTACCAGCCACCAGTGTTTTACTGTAAAAACTTTTCCCATCCGCATCAGTAATTTTTAAACGATAATAATTTTTACCGGCTGCCGGATTGTTATCTGTAAAGTTGAAAGGCAACCGGCAGCGTACAGCAGCAGCATGAATATTCCCAATTGATGCAAAGTGAATAGCATCGGTGCTTCTTTCAATAATAAATGTGGCATTGCCATAAGTGCAACTGGCTTTCCAGTTAAGCAGGTTGGTGTTGTTTTTTTGACTGACGGAAAAATATTCCAGCTTTACCGGTACCGGCGTAGAAGCACTGCTCACAATGGTTGTTGCTGTATTGGTGATCACCGGCAGGTTAAAATCAAAGTAAATAGCCGCCTTGTTATTGAGTGAATCACCAATCACGACAGATGGTTTGGGTTTTATTTTAAAAGCTACCCATCCGTTACTGGCGGGTTCATCGATGGCTTTGTAAGGCAGGTTGATATTTTCGAAGAAAAATTCTGCCTTGTTGTTGGTTATCCTCACCTCCGCCTTGTGACTGCTGCCAATAAATTCAAAACTGTTCCAGTCGAGTTTGTCACTCAATGTGTCTGCCACTACAATATTAAAAGCAGTATCTGTTCCTTCATTTTGAAAATGGATCATATAGTGCAGGTAGTCGCCAATTTTACTGATGTCGAGATTGCTGCCTTCAAGGCATTTTTTTTCGTTGGGGTCAAAACTTCCAATCACCCTTTGTGGAAGAATAAAAATATTATCAAAGGCAGTTTCGTCATTGTCTGATGGGGTTATCACTGCTAAGTAAGAAACAGTGTCACCAATATTATTCACCGGTGGCGGTAATAAATTAAAAGTGACATTGATTGTTTTGCTTTCAAAGGGTTGCAGGTTATTATAATTCCAAACTATCTGTCCGGTTGATTGGGAAGAAACATTTTCAGAAGCAGCAACAAAATTCATTTTACTGTTATCAAAGTTCACCGTTACATTTCCAGAAAGAGTTGTAGTGCCACGATTTTTATAAAGCAAAGTGTATGTTGCATTAAAGCCAGGTCTTGCAACAGGCCATGTGGGAAGAAAAGAAATTTCCAGATCATTGTGAGTGCCATTGGGTTGAATACAAAAATCTCTTGTTGCGGTTAAGTTGTTGGCTGTATCAAATTGAACGTTGACAACTGATGGCGCAATGGCAAAATATGGATATGGAAAATAAGGCGTGAGTGTGAATGACCCACTTCCTGCATAATGAGTGTATATGCCATTTGAAGTAGAGTAATTTACCTGCTGATTGTTGTCCGCATCTGTAATTTTTACGGGGACACCACTCATCAGCCTGTCTGTATTATCGCAGCCATTATTGGTTACATCAAGCCGGGTTATTCCTGATATAATATTTTTAGGACCGCCTGGGAAGAATGTACAATAAGAAGTGATGCTAGATGAAAAAAAACCACCTTCATATGCAAAATACCGGATAGCTGGTATTTCAATATCATCGGCACATATATGGGAGCCTGGTTCCATCCATAACGTGTGAAAATCATCCTCATGACCATTTTTACAATTGAATGTCATTATTGCTCCATTCTGAATCCAACACATTTGCAGGTTGTAACAGGTACTTAAATCAAGATTGCTAAGCCTGCTTTCCCTTACTGTAAGAAATGCAAGTTGGTTACAACCATCAAGATTCAGATATCGCAAATCATGAGTCAAATCGCCCATTATGTGCAGATTCTTACATCCGGAAAGACTAATTGAGTCGATTACTTGCGGAGGGGTCCAATATAGGGCAGTAAACCGAAACTCTTTCAAACTATCGAGGTTATCTAAATAAATACTCCGGACATGAAAGGGCGTTTGAAAAAAGGGTGATGCAAAAAAAGTGGTGAGAGACTTACAATCTCTCATGTCTATATTGCCAATCTCCCCCCGAAAAATTTCAATATACTCAAGACTATCTAATACCCCGGGATTAAAATTTTCAACGTTGCCCATGCTTATACGCATTTCTTTTAGATTACTGCATCCCGAAAAACAGTTTGGAGCTATTGAATCTGTTGCTCCCCAAAAATATAAAAGCTTATTCAGTCCACTTAAATCCAGTATTTCCAGTGATTCGCTACTTATAAACAATGTATCAAGGTTTTTGAATTCCCGGATACCGGTAATATCCCTTATTGGTTCATTAGGATAATCGCCAATTTCTAATCTAGTGATCGCCAATGCTTCCGTTATTTGTATCTCTCCGTCAGCATTTAGGTCGATTACTGGATAATAGTGAAGTAATCTTTGCTTAAAATTACTATCTGGTATATTTACGATTTGTGCATTTGTAAACAATGACATCATTACAAATGCAGTTGTAAAAAAATATTTCATAAGTAAAAAGCTTTAATTGATTTTATAACACAAGCCAAATCCTGCACCTGCGTTGTTGATATTTTTATCGAGCAAGCTGTTTTTTATATTATACCTGGCAAGGCTCCAACGCATAGAGGGCATGGCAAAAAGATCAAGTCTTTTGCCAATGTTTTTACTCACCCGTATGCCGGCAAATAGGTCCATGCCTATATTGCTTCGGTTGGTGGTGCCAGGTGCCACCAGCAGGGGCGCTGCGGAATTATTGTTTATTTCATTTTTGTAGTTGCTGCTGATATTAAAGTAAAAACCACCCACAGCTCCCACACTCCATCCAGGCTTCTGAATAAAATTGAATTGTACAAAAACAGGTATACTAAATAATTGGTAGCTGTTTACGGCGTCAACAGCTCTTGTGCCTTCAGTAATTGTTGTTACAGTATCCTGTATCAGTTGCCCGCTCTCAAGCCTGTCCACGATAGTGTAAGTAGTGTTGATTTCTCGTCCTTCTATACTCATATTTTCTTTCAGCAACATATACTGTAGCCCTGTGCCAACGGCAAGTTTTTTATTCATTTCCCTTCGTATCAATAATGAAAAGGCAACAGCCGGTTCTATTGATGCGTTTTTAAGATTGGCTTTGTAAACGGATACACTATTGTTTTCAGCAAGGGTGCGGTTAAAAGAAGTGTTTTCATTGTATTTGGATGCAGCGATCAACGGCACAACTGCAGCTTCAAAAAACCAGTGCTTCCTCTTTTTTTGCTTTGCTGCAACAGTATTTGCTTTTTTTAATGGCCCTGTTTTTTCAGGACTGCCTGTGTCATTTGTTTTCTTTTCTGCCTCAACGCCGGTACCTGTTTTATCTTCTGCTGCAATTGTTGGCTGGTTGGTGTCTTCTTTTTTTATTTCTTCACCGGGTACTTCCGCAATTGCCAGCTTTTCAATATTTGTGTTTTTATTTTCATTTGCTGCCACCAATTCATCCACACCCGGGTTTATTTGTTGCGTTTGCAGTTTGCCCTTTGTTGTTTGTATGTTTTTCTTTCCCTTTGCAGCAGTATTGTCGTATTGCCCCGGCCCATTTGATGAGATAGTGATTGATGTCTTCGTTTTTTTGTAAATAACACCCGGTTGCTTATTGTTGGTTCCACCAGCTGATCTTATTTCATTTGCCGGAACATTTACTGCCGCAGTGCTTTCCTGTACAGGCAGCATTTGTACTTTGCTTTCATCCTTCTTTGTTGGCTGCTGCTGACCGCTTTCCTTACTTTTAACCGGTTGTTTATCGTTTATTTTATCGGCTGCTGCAATCGTATCATAGCTTTGGTTATTCATAAAAAAATACCCTCCACCTGCTAAGCCGACAAGGATCATCGCTCCAGTCCACCACCAAAAGACAAACCTTCGTTTTCTTTTCTTTTTTACAATATTGTCCCAGGCATCCGGCGGCACCGGTGCTTCGTGGCTGTTTGCATTATTTTTTATAATGTCATCAAACATTGTCAATGTTTTTTATGGTATAGTATTTTTTTGTGATCATGGTTTGCAATTGTTTTCTTGCTTTCAGCAATTGACCCCTGGAGGTTGTTGCCTGTATGCCCATCATTTCAGCAATTTCTTCGTGGCTGTAACCTTCAATAACATACAGGTTAAAAATGGTCCGGTATCCACCGGGTAGATTCCGGATGAGTGCATGGATCTCATCCGCAGATATTTTCGACAGCACACCCGGGTCAACACTGGGTTCAGTAACATTGCTGATGTCCGTATCGCTGAAAATTATTTTTTGTTTGCCAGCCTGCCTTATGGCCACTGAGGCAAATACCCGCCGCAGCCATCCTTCTAAACTGCCCTCAAAGCGAAATTGCCGTATGGTATTGAATACCCTCACAAACCCTTCCTGTAAGATATCCTGTGCCTGCTGTTCATCATTCGCATAACGAAGGCATACCGACATCATTTTGCCGGCAAAGAGGTCGAACAATTTTTTTTGTGCCTCCTGTGTATTGTGGATACAGCCTTCTATCAGTTCCCTTTCCGTCAATATAGGTTCGCTTTAATGGTTAATTGCTTATATTTTCATAGCTACAAATATTTTATTGGTCACGTTGAATATTAAAATCTACATAAATAACCTGGTTTACCGGCGAGGCGAGCCCATTAAAATGCCCGGATATAAACTGGCCGATAAGCCCATAACTTGTGATGGTTACGGATGTTGGATTCAAGAAATAATTTGCCACACCGTTTACTAGTATCATGTTATTGCTTAAGGGATATGTTCCCGGAGCAGCAGGGCCCTTAAAACTGAACTGCACTGCTTCCTGACTACCATTCACCAAATCAATTGCACTAATATAGGTACTGTCATATACAAAATGATAATTGCCACCAAACAAAT
>CAYVLT010000098.1:0-13933 GCA_964452405.1 uncultured Ferruginibacter sp. | reverse complement strand
GTTTGTAAGAGATTTTATAGAAGTTGAGCACATGCGATTGCGGCACCGTGTTTTCAATCACCTGGTTGCTTTCGGCACCCAGCATACATACCAATGGGTGTTGTGGTTCAGGCAGGCCAAAAGCCCTGGCTGCAGCTGTAAGCGAATCAAAATTATACGGTTTGTTCTCTTTTTTCATTGTACACAATTTAATACAATTATAACCGGCTCAACAGGCATCACCGGTTATAATCGATTTTTAAAAAACTATTTAACGCTGCCCTGTGCTGCATTGGATACCTCCTGCCATGCTTCCCAGGTGGCCAACCGTTCTGCATAGTCCTTGCGCACCCAGGGCAAATTCTGATTGCCGAGGAAGAAACGCAATGGAGGGTTTTCTGCATCCACTATTTTAAACAACGCTGCCGGTGTTGCTGCCGGATCGCCCCTTTGCAGGTGCTGCAGGGTATTAAAAAACTGCTGTTTATAATCCGCATAAACGTCCATGCCTGTTGCAAATTTTAAGGATTCCTGGCTGCCAAACTCTGTAGCATACGCTCCGGGTTCAATGATGGTAACGTTGATACCAAAAGCCTTTACTTCTAAGGCAAGACTTTCATGTATGGCCTCAAATGCCCATTTAGAGGAACAGTAATAACCAATTACGGGCAGTACCACATGGCCCAGATTACTGGAGGTGCCGATGATATGTCCACCACCCTGCCTGCGTAATAAGGGCAGCGCCGCCTGTATCACCGCCAATGTGCCAAAAATATTGGTGTCATACATGGCCTTTACTTCTTCAGCGCTGCATTCTTCAATGGTACCGACCAGTGAGTAGCCCGCATTGTTCAATACAATATCCAGCCTGCCAAAATGCTCGTATGCCTGTGTTACAGCCTGCTGCACCTGTGCGGTATTGGTTACATCCAGTTCCAGCGTTAGTACATTTGCGCCGTAGCTTTCATTCAGTGCAGCAATGCTGGAAAGCTTTCTTGCGGTGGCGGCAACCTTGTCTCCACGCTTTAATGCGGCTTCGGTCCATACCCTGCCAAAGCCACGGGAGCTGCCGGTGATAAACCAAACCTTCGGTTGATAATGGTCGTTTTGTTGTTCCATATTTTTACTTTGATTTTGTTGCACAAAGTTGGAACGATGCTGTTGCACGGGTGTAGCTTAATTGAGGGAATTTGTAGTCAAAATGAGGATGAGATGAATAGCGGGATGAAAAATAATATAGAGACTACTATCTTCCTGCCATGCACGTAAAGCGAAAGATACCGTCCGGAAAACAGCTGCCGCAGTAAATTCAATTGAATATATATTCAAACAATCCAGGCCAGCTACAAAGCTACGTTAACTATTGGCTATGTAACATATCCCGCTCATCTATTATGTTCAGTCCCTTTTTCCCGAACCTGAAAACGGCCAATCACGATTCACCATTCACTATCTTTCTTTCCTCCCCCATCCCGTTCGTACGCACTTCCAGCAAGTGGCAGGCTTCTACCAGTTGCAGCAGGCGTTTTTGGATGGTAAGCAGCTCCTCTGCCTCCCATACCTCCGTGATCGGGTGATTGCTGAAAGCATATTCCTGTAAGTCGCCGAGCTTTTCTTTCCAAACTGTTTCCGGATAAGCAAGGGCAAATTTGCGGATGGCTTTGTAGGGATTGTGGTACTGCTTTGCGGTAAGGTGGCGGGGAAAGCAGCACCATACGGTACTCAGCCTGCGGCGATCCACAAACTGGCCGGGCAGGTTGATATCCGTCACTGTACCATCCTCTGGTGCAGGCAACAATGCATCGGGCCTTTTGTATTCGAGCATATCGATGGTATCGGCGGCGGCACAAAGCTGCCCCAGCAACTGCATAAAATGCTGCAGGGCAAAGGGAGCATCTTTGCGCCAATGTTTGTTGCTGGCGGCGGCCTTTACAATGCTCTCCAGCAGGCGCAGGGCATGGTGCAGCTCATAGCAATCAAAAAACTCGTGAAGGGCAATATAGGCTGCCTGTATGGCGGGCATTTCTTTTGGGCGAACTTGCATAATATATGTTTTAACCATTAGTAATTGTGATTGGTACAGGCATAGCCAGCCTGCTGCCTTGGGCAGCGTTGCGGAATATTACTGTTTTAAATTATTGTAAGCTTACCGGGGCTGTATTGATTTGTAGGCGCTTAAGTTATCCGGTACCGGCGGTGGGTTATTACCGCAGGATGCTTACTGATATTTGATTGGTGTGGGGGTGTATCTGATGCTGGAGTAAAGGTAGTAAATTATAATTACAATCATGTCATTGAGCAAAAGAAATTTTATTTGTCATTTCGATATTGAGAATGAGCCAACTAATAGATTATAAACTGCTGAAAAAAATTGCGCTTGTATTGAAAGAACTGCGTGAAAGCAAAAATGTAACCCAGGAAGATGTTTACAACGATACTAATATTCATATTGGTAGGATTGAAACTGCGAAAGGAAATTTAAGTGTAAGTACTTTATCTGCATTGTGTAAATACTTTAAGATAAAAATGTCGGAGTTTCTTAAGAGAGTCGAAGAACTATGACCTGAGATGTTCTACCACCCTATTCACCCAAAGCTTATCAAAGCGTTTCTTTAAAATCTTTTAGTTCCTTCTCAATATCAGCAGGTAAAAAATTTGATTTAAGGGCACACTTCAATAACCTTCTCAATTCTTCATTAGTAAGCATTCCAAGACACACTAACCCAAACAGTGTTTTAGAAGCTGCTTCAAATTTGGCATATGGTTCCTTTCGCACATTATACCTGAAAAAGATAAAAGTGTCTTTATCAAAAAAATAATGCTGGTCGCCAATTACCTGGCCCTGAGGAAAGAAATAATAGGGAACATGATTGTGTACAGAACAGCCATAACTGGACCCGGGAACAGAGCGATTATTCTGGCTGGTGGTAAGAGAGTGAATCAAGTAAGCTTCGGTGTCATTGGTATGTAGTACTATGGCATATTTATCTCGGGTGCTGCCATCATCCTCAAATTTGTAGCTGTTTATTCTTAAAATTTGCCCGGGCTTCCAATTCATACAATGAAAAAGGCTAAAGATTATCCATTTCTTCCTGGAACTGCATACTTTCAAAAGCGGCCTGGGCAGCCATTTGTAAAACGGGGTCATTTTTTATTAACTCCGAAAAGTCGATCGTATGATTGCTTTTTTTGCTGTAAACTTTAAAGTTTAGTTTGAGGTTATTATCGGTAACACATTTATGCCACAGCGTATTTGTTTCGTGCAGTAATTCAATAAGCTGTTTGGCTGTGTAGGTACCAAAACGGTCGACGATATTATCAATCAATTCTTTTTCAAATGCCGAGAGTTCCCCGAGGTTATAATCCCCTTCCGGAAATATATTTATTTGCGTGTACCCTTCCGGTAGTTCTTTTTTTTCTGTTCGGATAAAGCTTTCCAATGAAAGCGGCTTATCATATTGTACCAGTTTCTGGTCAAAGCGTAATTCATTATACAACTCTTCAGCTACAGGGCCCATTTCCCATACTTTATAATCCAGCCAGGTTACCGGTACACCTGTACGCATGTATGCAGTTTCATCAATCAGGTATAATAACTCGAGTGCCTTAGTCATACTCAGGTTGGGAATTTGAGTACTAAGGTAATTGAGCAGGTTGCCTATTTTGTTATTCAGTTGACTTCTGAACATGCTGCAAAACTAATATTTTTAGTGAGACTTCCAATTTCTAAACCCACTCTTAACTTTTCCATCATTTTAGTCTGCCCTGGCTTTAGAAATTATCAAGATCAAATGTGTGTCTTTGCATGCTTTGCTCAATAGAAATAAAAATGTTTTTTCCTGTGACACTCATTTTGGACATGACAGTTACGGTTGGCCTCAAATATAAAAACCCTGAATCAGGCGTTTACTCATTTACCCCTAAAAAATAAATCGGATGCAGCGGTAACATATTCTTTTGTTCATCGCTCATTTTGTGATAATGGCTTTGCCATAATTCAATAAACCTGTCAAAGTCTATTAGCTCTACATGCTTGCCAGACATTCTTGCTTCCTGCCTTGCCGGGTTGGAGAAATCACCGCTGGTTACAAAGATGCCGACATCAGAATCTCTTTTCATGGTGCCAACCAAACGTTGAATATCATCTGATGGTACAGATGCTTCAGGTCTGTGTTTAACCTGCACTATGATACGTGGAGGTTTAGTGCCTAACGGGTCGGTGTACATGATAATATCTATACCGCCATCCCTGCCTTTCTTTGCTATGTGAGAAATATAATAACCCATTGATGCAAGCAACGCCGCTACCATATCCTGGAATTCATAAGGGTTTTTATTCAATACATATTGTTTCAAGCCATCGTATGCTTTTTCTTCAAACTGTTCCAGCAGGGCCTGCTGTTGCTGTTCAAATGAAATGTCTTTATCAACAGGCAGTTCTTCTGTTGGGCTTGTGATGCCGGTAATTTCTACTTGTGGTTGCTGGCTTCGCCATTCACGGTATTTTTTTACAATCATTTCTATAAAGTCATCCGGCGCCAGTTTGATGGCTTCTTCTCCTTCTGGTGTTATAGACCAGTTACCTTTTGACTTTTGTACAAAGCCTGCTTTGGCTGCATCAATGCTATAGAACTGCAATACGGTTACCCATTTAGGATTGCCGGTGCTTTCATAAGTGGCGCTTTCCCATTCAGTGAATGAAATTGTTTTTGAAAGATGCTCAATCATATCTGAGCCTCTCATTGATCCACCGTTTTCTTTAATGAGTTTTAACGCAGCCACTAAAACCTTTGCTGCTGTTTTTCTTGTTTGAGAAAGTTCTTTTGCCATTTGGGCTATTTTAATTGTAGACTTTAATATAAATATGATTACAGCTTTTTTTGATAATACTGAATATCATAAGCTAAACACAATTTGATCTCCTGTTCACTAAATTCCCAAGCAACAACAACTGCTTTTACTTTTTTAGAATTTAAAGGAATGCCGATTTGAGAACATCTTAATGCTCTATACTTTATTGCCTGATGAATTCCTGGAAGAACATGGTTCAGTTCAATTTCTACAACAGTATCAACTTCGCTACTATTTGATTCAAAGAGAATATCAACTAAATCTCCTGAAATAAATTTGTGTTCTATTAAGGATGTTACATTAGATAGCCCTATCAATGCTGGATTTCGAGCAATGTATTCTTTCAATTGCTTATGCAAAATACTTTCTCCACCTTTTCCATATTTTCTTTTTACCAGTACCTTTTGGGGAATATCTTCATTTAATGCACCAATCACATTTGGTCTTTCTTCATTGAATGATGGGAAGTCGTTTTTAAGAATATTAGTGATGATTGCTTGCTGCTGATCATTTTGAACTATTTCTCTCATATCATGTAGCATCGCAGCGACTTGTTCATCGCTTAGATATCTAAATCTTTTTTGATTCCATAAGATTGAGTTGGAATTTGGATTTTTGTAATAATTCCAAAAGTCAAGTTCTTTAGCATCTTCCAAGGTGAGTCGAACGCTTTGGTTTTTGTAACTAAATATTTGATGAGAATTAACAATTTTTGAGATTTTTAAAAATCCAATAATCTTTCTTTGGTGTTCACCTTCAAAAGAAAATTTTGTCGTTAATATAGCAATTTTATTTTGACCTGTATCTCTAATTAGAAAGGGCTTATCTGTTATAAAGTGACTCCCTGGATTCCATTGCCAGTCAACGAAAAGATGACTTTCGTTGCAAGGATATTCCTCTACGAATCCTTGAAATCTACGATCATAGTATTTTCTACAAGAGCATTCTGGTTGACTGCACCATCTTCCTGCACCATTTTCTACATTGTATTTAATGTTTTCATTGGTGCATCTTTCCGTAAACCCAACATTTGGATTTTCGCCTCCATCATTGTAAATCAAATTACATGCAATGCTTCTCATAATATCTATATTTTATTTCTCCGCAGTCATTGTTATTAATTCATTTTTTCTGTAGTTGTTGTATGGCTAATTGATTCTTTAAATACATAAGCTTATGACTCATTAGCCAATCTTTATTTCGCATTTTCAATTACTCCACTGGAAAGTAATAGCGCAAAAAAAGGTGATCGTTTTTTATAAATTTTTGTACCCATAAAGCTTGTTTTGGCTACATTGGTATTAAAAGTTTCCAGCGCCTTGAGATGATCAATTACAATTTTGAAATCGTGGAAACTAATGATCTCAGGGGCTCCATTATTTCGGGTTGCTGCACTAAAACTTATCTCCGTGTTATTGACATAATTAACCGTGTAAGGCAATTTTTCTTTGATGCTTTTAATGGTTACATCTTTTGAGAGGCCATTTTGTATGAATTTCCAAATGGCTAAAGCATCCTTAGTTTTACATTTTGATGTGAACCTGTACATATTGCTATATTTTAACTTTATTCTTCCGCAGCCATTGTTATCATTTCGTTTTCTGCATACAGTTTTTCTTTAGGGCTAAATGCCTCTTTTAATACAGCCTGTAATAATTGCTGCGCCTGTGTTTGGCTTTGCTGCACCTGCTGCTCTAACTGGTTTGCCATTAGCATTAATTGCTGCACTTTGGTTACAATGCGTTGTTGTTCATCTGGTGGTGGTAAAGGAATTAACATCAATTCCATATTTTTTTTTGCAAGGCCTTCACGATTTCCACCTGTTTGAGTTTGCATTATATAATCTTGGAAATATGGTGAAATCATCAAGCTGTGTATAAACTCTTTATTAACTAAAGAAACTGTTCTTACAATAGTGACATGCTGATTCACATTCGCATCATCAAAGTCATTTGGTACCAAAGCACACCTTCCAATTGAACCGCCGGTGATATTTAGTAAAATGTCATTAGGCAACACTTTTGTGCCATCCATTTTTTTATGGGTGCTTAAATCAATATATGCGACATTGTCAAAAACCAAACCTTCATTATATACATTTTGAGACCTTATAAATTTTATTCCTGAAGACTTATAAACTTCTCTTCCACCTCTTGGAGTGCTGCCTGAACCAATTTTTATACAAACGTCTCCCAACCTACGCCACACCCACCCCTCCGGCAATTCAAATGGAATTTCATCTGATGTAATGGGTGGTAATGGTTTTTCTTTTTTGAGTTTACCGGCTGCTATCAGTTGTTGTTTTTCCGCTTTGATGCGTTCTAATAATTTGCTAGCTGATTCATCATCCTTGTGGCGCTGTGTGAGTTTGCCTTGTACTGCTTCCTGTAAAATGGATTGGCGGAGTTGTTGGAGATAGCTTTGCTGATTGCCTAATTCATTTTCAATTTCAGTGTGCTTTTTTTTGTACCCATTAAATGATTGTATGAAATCATTTTGGTCATTGATATCTGGCAAGTCAATTTCAAAATTTAAAAACTTCGTTTCATCCAAATACTTTCTATGTGTTGTGCCACTGCTTGCACTATTGCATATTTCATAAAAATTTCCTGATGATGTAAAAAGGTTAAACCATTCGATGTTCACTTTGCTTTTGTCAACATCGAATGCCCAAAAGTTACCTGTAATAATTGCTTGATGTAAATCATCAGGAACAATCCCGAAGGCTCCAAGACGGGCATCAATTTTTGATAAAAGAAATTGCCCTTGGTTAACAGTAAACTGAAGCTTTGTACCGATTAAAGAACCTTTTGTTTCATCTCTTAAATAAATACCCTGGTGTTTTGTTTTTATGGTGATACGCTTATAAGCAATCGAATCTTTAATTTCAATCGAATCTTTTCTTCTCTTTAAAAAACTTCCAATTTTTACTTTACTCCAACTCATTCTTCTTTGTTCAATATTGTTCATCTGTACAAGGGGTGCGATCCCGATATTCATCGGGATAAACTCCACGATGATTAATAGTAGCACTGCTGCTTAGTACATAAAAATTATAACTCGGCTTTTAACTGCTGCAATAAATGATGGCTCTTTGCAAAAGATGCATCCAGCAGTTCTATCAATTCACCGCTGGTATATACATGCTGTTCATCTTTGGCATGTGGGTTCTTTATATCAAGATTATAATTGCGCTGCTTTATTTCTTCTGCTGTTGCTTTCCAAGCGTATTCATTTTCCGTTCTGTTGTGCCACCAGCTTTTTTCCAACTCAAATTCTTTTATGCTGATGGGCTTTGTTTTGTTATAGCTTTTTACACCCGGCGGGTAAGGGTGTTCAAAATACCACACTTCTTTTGTGGGCTTGCCTTTTTCAAAAAACAGCAGGTTGGTTTTTATACCGGTGTAAGGCGCAAACACGCCATTGGGCAGGCGCACAATGGTATGCAGGTTGCATTTGGTGAGCAGCGTTTCTTTAATACGGGTGGCCACACCTTCGCCAAATAAAAAGCCATCGGGCAATACCAGTCCGCAGCGGCCTTTATCTTTCAGCAGGTGTATAATAAGGGCCATAAATAAATTGGCGGTTTCCCTGGTGCGGTACTGCTGCGGAAAATTATTTTCCACGCCATCTTCTTCCATGCCGCCAAAGGGCGGGTTGGTCACAATTACATTCACCCGCTTGCTTTCTGTCCACTCCTGCCAGCTATAGTTGAGCAGGTTATCATGGTCAATGCTGGGCGCTTCAATGCCATGTAATATCATGTTGGTGGTGGCCAGCATGTGGGGCAATGGTTTCTTTTCCACGCCACGTATATTGTTTTGCAGGGCGTTTCTTTGCTCCAGCGTTTTTACTTTTTGGTTGGTTTCTATAAAATCAATTACGTTGGTGAGGTAGCCTGCGGTGCCGCATGCAGGGTCCAGTATGGTTTCACCCAGCTTTGGTGCAATCATTTCTACCACAAACTGTGTAATGGGCCTTGGTGTATAAAACTCTCCTACATTGCCGGCGCTCTGCAGGTCACGCAATATCTGTTCGTAAATATCATTAAAGGCGTGGCGGTCTGCCTTGGTGTCCAGCTTTATATCGCTGTTGATTTTATTAATCACCTGCCGCAGCAGTGTGCCGCTTTTCATGTAATTGTAAGAGTCTTCAAAAACATCTCTTACCATTCTTGCTGCGTCTTTATTATTTCTCAGCGTCATGTTCTTGAGCGTAGGAAACAGTGTGTTGTTTACAAAATCCAGCAGCTCATCACCGGTGATGCCTTCGGCATCGGCAGCCCAGTTGCGCCAGCGCAAATCTTTTCTTATCGGAGATTTATAATTGTCGTTGGTGATTTCCCAATCGTTTTCTTTTTCGTCGAATATTTTTAAAAACAGCATCCAACCGAGTTGGCTGATGCGTTGTGCATCGCCATCTACACCAGCGTCTTTTCGCATGATGTCCTGGAGGGTTTTTATGGTGGAGGATAAATTGCTCATTTGTTTTTAGTTTTTTTGCGACTTTAGGGACTTGTGCGACACTGCGATAGGAGGCACAATTTCTTTAGTTGCAGAATTCTATTGCATTTTTTCTATAATTATATCGTTTTTGTTGAGCGGTTGTGCCTGCGTCGCAGGTGTCGCTAAAGTCGCACAATGTAAAAGCTTTATTTTTTCTTTCTGTAATCTATTCTTGCTTTGGTCATCCTTTCTCTTAAACCGCCTTCCTGGATAAAGGCTTTTTCCAATGATTTTATCTGCTGGTTTAATAAATAAGTTACTATGCTGATAAGGCATATCATTGAATTAGCACATATTCCCGGATCAGGGTTTTCAATGGCTTTTATATAAGTTTGGTAAATAGCATTGGGTGTCCGGTTTAGTTCTCTAAAGCGTTTGGTTAGCCGGTGCTCTTTATCCCATATCTCCAGTTTGTTTGACCTTAGATAATCCTGGTAATCCAGCTTTAATTCTTCCAGGCTTGCCCGGGCTACATTGGTGAGTTTTATTTCTGTTTCTTTTGAAGTGGCAGAGGCCATGCTTGCTTCTGCAATATTTTGTTTGCCGCTTCGGGCAGCCTGCACCATTTGATCAATGGTGCGGTCATATTTCTTTAAAAATGTTTTAGTGAAGTAAATGGTGCCATCGTAAATAATTTCTGCCTTCTGGTAGGTTATCAGGTTTTGGTAACCTCCGTGCGGTGGTATAAAGCCGTTGTTGTTGTTTTCCATTATTAGTTGGTTTTATGGAACTTTAGTGACCTGTGCGACATGATAGCTCTATGCATATAGTTGTGATTCTAATTCTTTGATTGCATGTAAATAATTCTCTCTATTTCCAAATAGCTTTATTATTTCCAATGGCGTACCGTAGTCATCAAAAGGATGCAAGGATAACACTTCGGTACTCTCAATGGTAGTAATTCCTTCATCAGCATATTTATCCAGCAAAGATTCCAGTACTTTTTTTGCCTGTTCGCCATACTTAGTAAAATAGTTTCTCTTCTTCACATTATTAGCTCTTTCCTTTCTTGTAAGCGGTGGCTGGTCAAAAGCCACATGACAGATGAGATCAAACAAATCCACTTCTTTGTTCACTGCATTTTGTAAAGCTTCCACTAATACACCTTGTTCTTCTAACTCTTTAATGATGGCGGCTTTGCGGTCTGCATCATTCCACTTGTTTAAAAAATCATTTAGCGAAGCAAATTGTTGATTGATGATTTCTTTAGTATAATCCTTCAGGCTTTTAGTGATAAGTTTTCCGTTTACATCAAAGTGAAGTTCCTGTGAGTTTAGCACCGATACATCTACGCCGTTTACATATACTTTTTGTTTTGGTGTAAAGGGCGGTAATGGTTGCGGCGGAGTTGGCGCTGGAGGATTGTAATCTACATCAGTCTCATTTATTTCATTGCCTGTATTATCTCCGCCATCCGGATCATTGCTGGTAAATTCTTCTCCGCCTAAATCTTCATCCTGCTTTGTTTCTTTTATCTTAATTGGTTCGCCATCAAAATTCTTATCTGCAAACAATGCTGTAGCATTTCTAAAATCAATGATGGTGAAATACTGTTTTCCAAACTCTTCATTGATTCGTGTACCCCGACCAATGATCTGCTTGAACTCTGTCATTGACTGGATATTGCTATCCAACACAATCACTTTACAGGTTTGCGCATCCACACCGGTGGTCATTAATTTAGACGTGGTGGCGATAACAGGATATTTTTCTTCAGGATTAATAAAGTTATCCAACTCTCTTTTGCCCTCTTCATTATCACCGGTAATTTGCATCACGTATTTATAGTTCTCAGCAACAAGGTCTGCATTTTCTTTTGCTATCGCAGACCGCATTCTTTCCGCATGGTCAATGTCAACACAAAAAATAATTGTCTTCGCAAAACGATCAAAGCCTTTTAAAAACTGTGTTACTTTTTTTGCTACCGTATCTGTCCTTTCATCAATTACCAGGTTGCGGACATAGTCTTTGCGATTGTAGATTCGGTCTTCTACTGATTTACCTTCTTTATCCACTTTATCTTTTTCAGGTCGCCATCCATCTGCATCTATATTCAGGGTAACCCTGATTACCTTGTAAGGAGCTAAAAAACCATCATCAATTCCCTGCTTCAGCGAATAAGTATAAATAGGATCACCAAAGTATTCTATGTTGGAAACTTCTTTTGTTTCTTTTGGTGTAGCAGTTAAGCCAACATGTGTGGCATTATTAAAATAAGTTAAAATCTCCCGCCATGCACTATCTTCCGCAGCACTTCCCCGGTGGCACTCATCAATAATAATTAGATCAAAAAAGTCTCTTGAAAATTGTTTGTAAGCGTTGGCTGCTTCGTCATTGCCACTTAAGCCTTGGTATAGCGCAAGGTATACTTCATAGCTTTTATCAATCTTCCTGTTTTTAACAACAGTCATCTTGTCTTTAAAATGCTTGAAGTCGCCACGCTTGGTTTGATCTAATAACGCATTTCTGTCTGCTAAAAATAGAATGCGTTTTTTAACACCAGCCTTCCATAAACGATAAATGATTTGAAAAGCAGTATAAGTTTTACCTGTGCCTGTCGCCATTACTAACAGCACTCTTTGCTGGCCTTTGGCAATGGCTTCCACTGTTCTGTTTACTGCAATTTGCTGGTAGTATCTTGGTCTTCTACCTGAAGCATCAGAAAAATAATCCTGCTGGCTGATCCTGTCTTCTTCCGGCGTAACCAGGTTTTTGTATTGCCTGTACTTTGTCCAAAGTGCTTCTGGAGAGGGAAACGCATCCAATGCAATTTCAACTTCATTTACTTGAGCTCTGTTACTTCTGTCATGGAAAAGGAAACCATCACCATTGGTAGAAAAAACGCAAGGAATATCCAGTGTTTGAGCATAGCCCAGCGCCTGCTGGATGCCTGATCGGATGGAATGATTGTTGTCTTTTGCTTCTATAATGGCAACTGCAATAGATTTATAGTAAAGTATGTAGTCCGCTCTTTTTCGCTGGCCCCTGGCTGTTAGTTTGCCCTTTACATAAATTTTCCCATCAGTAAAAGAAACCTCTTCAAGAATTTGTGTATCAATATCCCAACCCGCCTTTTGTAAGGCAGGTGTGATAAATTTGGTGCAGATATCTCTTTCAGTTAGTTGTTTCTTATCAGGCATTTTATTGCTGTAAGGTTAGGTATTTGCCTAAGTTAAAGCGAAATTGTTGATGGGCAATGATTAAAAAAATCTGATTGAGCAGCATCCAGGGCAGGTTTTTATTTAGATGAATAAACAAATTCTTTAGGTAACGCTTGCGTAATTACCAATAGGCGAAAAGTAAAGTTTTGCTTTCAATTCATTTTGCGACTATTTACTTAGCTGTTAATGAGAAAGCTCACGACAGAAAAAAGTCAACTCTAATGAAGGGTTTTACATTACCCACTTCAATTAAACCACACCGCATACCCCTTTCTTCTCAACTCCAGCGCCAGTTTTTCTTCCGCTATCAATGCTTGCTGCCGGGTCATGTGTGTAAGATTGAGATGATCATACAAACTGGGGCGTAAATAAGTACCGTACTGCTGTACGATACTGGCAGACAGCTTATGTCCCTTTTTATTTACATAGCCTGTTTTGTGCTGTTGCAGGCGTTCGGCAGGTGTTTTACTCGTCATGCCTACATACAGGCATTGCAGCACACCATTGAACTGCGGGTTGGCATTGCGGAATTTGGCATTGGCAGTAAATACCTGTTTTTTTAATTCTATCACGTACACGTAATACCTCATAGTTATTGGGTAAACAGGGTTTGTACCCCGGGCTTTTGGTATCTTAAAAATACAGCATTCCTGCAAATAGGGAAGGAGGGTGCCAAGTCATGGTTCATGAGGACAGGAACCATCGCTATATGGGTGTTCAGAAGTAGAAACCTACCTAAGGCCGGGGCCTCAATATGGTTTTACCCGGCACAAGGGCGCTACAGGGGCGCCGTTTTACCGCGGTTGTGGTGCCCTTATGGCGAAGAAGGCAGGTAACAGGCTCTGCCAAAAAAGGTGTTCTGCGGGGTAAAGTAATGGGTGTTTGCCACCCTAAAGAACCTGGCGCCTGGTTATCCGTTGGATATTCGAAAAGGGAGTGGGAACCCCGGCAGGCAGAACCTGCCTTTCACCCGTAAAGAAAAAGCGGTGTTGGAGTTATAAAAGCCCTGTAAAGGTTACCGGGCGGGCACTTAACATAATGAGCGGTTTCTCCAGTGTTTCTTCGGAACCGCTTTTGGTCTTCTTTTGGTTTTGTTTTGAAGCTGCCGAAGCAGTCCAAAAGAAGTGCCGAACCAAACCAACAGCAGCACCCCACAAAACCATCTACAGCAGTTGGCCCGCTGCTTAATCCGTACGTCCACTGCCGCCGCACCTCGGGCAGGTTTTGCTCCAGGTGATGGAATATGCATAAATGGCCCCTTCGTACTTATGACTGTAAATACCGGAGCCATGGCACATAGGACATACCCCATCGCCACTGCCGGCATAAATTAATTTGTTACCATTTTTATCGATCTCGTAGGTTTTGCCGTCTTTCGTTACCAGTGCTTTTCCTTTTTCATAGGAGTAGGCTTTTTCAAACTGGCTGGTTAAGAAG
>CAYVLT010000097.1:0-14113 GCA_964452405.1 uncultured Ferruginibacter sp. | reverse complement strand
TTCTGCGCTTTTTCAAACTGGATACCAACATTGGGAGCAAAGGTTATTGCTTTCACTTTCAGTTTGCGGTAAGCCTGCGCACTACCGTTGAATTTATTGCCGTAACTGTAGTGGTACCGGTTTCCTGAATTGATCTTGTAAGAGGCTGAAAAATTCAATCCCTGGTCCTGCAAACGGATGTCGTACATGGCCGCCAGCATATAATCAACACTGGCCGTACCCAACTGGAATAAATTCGTGTTCTGGTTACCGTTAGTTTTGTCGGCAGGGTTATATTCGCCGGTGGGTAATTTAATACCGGCGCCGATCCACAGACTTTGCACCAGTAGTTTATCTTTTAACACGGTGGCACGTTTATTCAGTAACTGGTAATATCCCGACACGGTAATATCTCCAATCCCATTTTTTGCTTTCGAGGTGCCCTGGTTCAACTTTTCGTTAAAACTGTATGGAACGCTGGCCATCAAACGAAACTTGTTCCCGATCGTCCACCCTCCCCAAAGCTCGGCAATTGAATACTGTTCTTTGGTGGTGAGGTAAGTGGTAACTCCGTCCACGCCAACATGAGTGAGCAGGGAATTATAACGATAGCGTACACCGAATATATGTTTATAAAACTCAGGTAAAATACCGATGTAGTTGTTGCCCACTCCACAGCCACAAATATCACAGGCTGCTGCAGAGAGTGTCAAAAAAAGGATACTGGTGATTGTTATACTAATCTTTTTCATCGCTTTTTATTGTTCTGATAAAAGAGGATTAAGAAGAAAGCTCCGGTCGTTAAGTGTGTTTAAAAACAGGAGTAGTTTGGATCTTTCGTCGTTTGTAAGTGCAATACCCGGCTGCGGTTGCTGCAGCAACAAAGGATCAAGATTGGGTGTTTGCTGTACCTGTGTGCTGTAATGATCCAGCACAGCTTCCAGTGTAAAAAAACGGCCATCGTGCATGTATGGAGCGGTGTGGTCGAGGTTACGCAGACTGGGTACTTTAAACTTATACTTATCATTTTCATTGAGCGTGATACTGTACCGGCCAAGGTCGTTCACTGCACTTACCGGGAGCCCGTTATTCCTGAAAGAATTATCAGTAAATAAGGGTTCGGTATGGCATGCATTGCATTTTTGCCGAAACAACCGGTAGCCCTCCTCTTCTGCAACCGTAAAGGTTGACTGGTTGCGTTTTACACTATCGTATTTCGAATTACTGCTCACACACATGAGCATGAATTGAGAAAGCGCTTTCAGAAAATTATTGGTGGTGATCGTTTCTGACCCAAAAGCTTTTTTAAATAAGCCGGGGTAAGCGGCATGTTGCTGCAGCCTCCTGATCACATGACTCATCGTGTCATCCATCTCAACATGGTTGGTGATGGGTGCAATGGGTTGCAGGTCGAGGTCGAAAATACCACCATCCCACATAAAGCTCGTGCTCCATGCAAGGTTCATAATCGGCGGGCTGTTGCGGGTGCCGGTTCGGTCGAATATACCATGGCTCACTTTGTGACCATGCTGCGTAAAAGCCGCGGTTTGAATATGGCAGCTGCCGCAACTGATGGTGTTATTGGCAGAAAGAATGGGATCATAAAATAATTTCCGCCCCAGTTCAAAACCGTCTTTGGTAACAGGGTTGGTATCAAAATGGTACACGGCAGCCGGGAAATTGGATGGCTGCACAAACCCGGTGAAAGTGGCTTCGATAACTTCCTTTTTGCAGGCTACCACGCCTGCAAAAAGGAAGCAAATCACCACGTAATATTTTTTATACATCACGATTAATTTTCGGTGTGGTCATGCCTGAACATGCTCACGTAGTTATTGGCGATGGTGGCGCTAAAAGGATCCACCATTACCATTGAATGAGCCGCAATACTGAAATTGGTGGAGCCGTTAAAAAGCTTCAGGATGTCCACCATCAGGTGAATATTGGTTGACTTTCCTGTTTTAACTTTTGGGGTACCCCTTTCCGTTAGATCAAGCGTGATGGTTTTGATATTATTGATGGTGGGAGCTGTCATGCCGCCAAACAAACCGATATGATAAGCGTAATCACCCATAGTGGAGGCGGAGGAAGCGCCTTCCATTTTAAAGAAGATGTACCCGCTGTTCCAGCTCCAGTACATATCCGAGCCCACACCTGTAGGATCAAGCACACCGGTACGTTGGCTGATGTCCTTAGTGCATCGTAAACTATCCACCCCTAAGGTAAAGCTTACGGTTTTATATTCTCCTTCAGGAATATTCATGGCCGGCTCGTGAGTGTTTTCATCGCTTTCGTCCACCAGGAAATAACAACTGTCCTGCGGAACCGTGTATTGGGTGCCATCAACATTGGTGAATACAAAATTGCTTACATAATATTTCAGCTTGGATACATTGAAGGTTTCGCCGGAAGCATTGGTATAGGTAGCGGTGTTCAGCAGCAGGTCAGATGATCCGGCAATATTGTCGAACTCTACGGACAATTCTGCTTTTTTACTTTTATCATATTCAGATGCCGTTACCTTGTCTTTTTTGCAGGAACATAAAATCGAAAGCGCTGCTATTGCAGGCATTAACACTTTTTTCATTATAATTATTTTGTCAGATGTTGTTGAATAAATTGATGAGCCAACTGTAATTAATAAACAGGATTGCCAGGAATACAAGGACTATTACCCAGCGTATTCCGGTGCGTACCTTTTTAACCACTGTTGACCAGTTGTATTGGTTAACCATGATGGTAAAATTGAGATAATACAATTTGCACAAGGGGTAAACCATCGTGCAATAATAAAATCAGGAGAACAGCCGGGCGCCGGGTGGATGGAAGATCGACTGCGGCATATCAACAACATTGCCGGAGAAATAAGTGGGGTAATTGGTTTTGATGAGCACCGCTGCAGGTGTAAAATTAACAACGGCAAAGCAGGAACGGGTGGACAGCACTTCTTCCTGTTTATCCGATCTTCTTTCAGGATTTTGCCTGTCCTTATTCTCTTCCTGTTTCAGCTTCTTCATCATCTGGCAGCGGCCATTACAGTGCATTTTAGGCCTTGCCTTGTTTTCACAATTCTTTGCATAAGCAGCTGTGTTGGTATAATAATCCACCACAATAAATGATTTATTGAAGGTATGTGCTGCGAAAGACAAAAGCAGTATTATGGTGATCAGTTGCCGCATTGTAGTTGCTGCAAAAGTAAATCCCGGGGATTAAACGACAAAATACAATTAGTGCTAATTGTATTCTGCTACCTGCCATTTTTTGTCACTTTTCTTTAACCCCTGCAAGTCTATCCACGGGTTCATTGCTTTATCACTCCCAGTTCTTTGCCCACTTTTGTAAAAGCGGCAATGGCCTGGTCGAGATGTTGTTGGTGATGTGCTGCACTTAGCTGTACTCTTATGCGTGCCTGACCTTTGGCCACCACGGGAAAGAAAAAACCAATCACATAAATCCCTTCCTCTAATAACCTGGCTGCGAAATTTTGTGCCAGCACGGCATCGTACAACATAATAGGTACAATGGGATGCTCTCCCGGTTTGATGTCGAAGCCGGCCTTTGTCATGTTGCTGCGGAAATATTCAGTGTTAAAGGCCAGCTTATCCCTTAGTTCAGTGGTTTCGCTCAGCATATCAAGTACGGCAATGGAAGCACCAACGATACTGGGCGCCACCGTATTGGAAAAAAGATAAGGCCTGCTGCGTTGGCGGAGCATCTCGATGATCTCTTTCCGGCCGCTGGTAAATCCACCACTTGCACCACCCAGCGCTTTACCAAGTGTGCCGGTGATGATGTCGATGCGACCCATTACGCCTCGGTACTCATGGGTACCCCTGCCTGTTTTTCCCAGGAAACCGGAAGAGTGACATTCGTCGATCATTACAATAGCATCGTATTGATCGGCCAGGTTGCAGATCGTATCCAGCTGGGCAATTGTTCCATCCATACTAAATGAACCGTCTGTTACAATGATGCGGCTCCGGAGATGGGCCGATTCCTGCAGTTTTATTTCCAGGTCGGCCATATTATTGTGTTCATAACGGAAACGCTGGGCCTTGCACAACCTCACACCATCAATAATGCTGGCATGGTTCAGTGCATCGCTGATGATCGCGTCTTCTTCATTAAACAATGGCTCAAATACGCCCCCGTTCGCATCAAAGGCAGCTGCATATAAAATAGTGTCTTCAGTTCCCAGGAAGCCGGCAATTTTTTGTTCCAGTTCTTTGTGAATATCCTGCGTGCCGCAGATAAAACGCACGCTGCTCATTCCGTACCCCCGGTGGTCAATGTATTTTTTAGCAGCCTCCAGTACTTTGGGGTGAGAAGAAAGCCCGAGATAGTTGTTGGCGCAAAAATTCAGTACTTCTTTCCCGCCTACATGTATGCTGGCGCCCTGCGGACTGGCAATGATGCGCTCCTTTTTTAACAAGCCGGCTTTTTCAATCTCAGTCAGTTCATTGCTAACCCTTTGTACAAATTTATTATTCATAATGGCAATTATTTATTTACAAAAGTAGGCAGGCACAGCCTGAGTTTTGCAGGCCGGGTCATTTAAATTTAACATCCAGCCGGTAAAAACTGTAACATTTTAGCCTTATTTTCGTTTAGCCATTACATTGTAAAGTAACTGATATGATTAAACGCTCTGCTATACTGCTGATAATACTTGCTGTAGGCTCATTCAGTTTACTGGTGTTCACTTCGTACAAATCAACCGCATCCTCCACGCAGCCCGCAACCTCAACTCCTGTAAAATGCAGTGGCCGTTGCCATAAAAAAATGCCGTTCCTATTCATTGGAATATCATTTCCCCGGCCATGTTTCAGAGTGAAAGCTGAATAATTCAGGATAATTGTAACTTTTTGCAGGGATAACCGTATTAACTACAACTATAGCCTTTTTGAGAAAAATGATCCAGGCAACTGTATGACGGAAAAAGAGTATAACCATTGTGTAACCATGTATGCAGATAATGTGTACCGCTTTATCGTAAAGAATTTACGGCATGAAGAGGACGCAAGGGATGTGGTGCAGGGAGCATTTGAAAAACTGTGGATCAACCGGGCAACGGTGATAAATGAAAAAAGCAAAAGCTTTTTATTTACCGTGGCCTATAACCAGATGATTGACCACATCAGGAAAAATAAAAGAATGGTGTTGAAGGACAGCTTTACAGAGAATGTGAGCGTAACAAACCGGCAACAGCATGATTCTAAAAAAGTATTGCAGGAAGCACTGAACCGGTTGAGTGAAACACAAAGAAGCCTGGTGATGCTGAAAGATTATGAGGGATATAGTTATGAGGAGATCGGGCAGATAACAGGACTTAACGAGAGCCAGGTAAAAGTGTACCTGCACCGGGCAAGATTACAACTGAGGGAATTCATTGTAAAACCTGAAAACATTATCTGATACCGGTGCATGGCCGCCGGCATCTTAATAAACTGAAATGAACATCAACAGAAATAATTACGAAAAGTATTTTTTACTGTACGTCGACAATGAATTGCCGGCGGCTGAAAAAAATATGGTGGAAAGGTTTGCGGCCGAAAACCCCGACCTGCAGGAAGAACTGTTGATGTTACAGCAAACCATTTTACGCCCCGAATCAATGGTATTTTCCGGAAAGGAAACTCTGTTGAGGTCACAACCGGTGGATGAACAGTTGCAACAGCGTTTGTTATTATTGCTGGATGCTGAATTACCTGTTGATGAGCAAAAAGCTTTACTGGAAGAGTTACATGCCAATGATGCCCTCGCAGCGGAGTGGGCAATTCTGCAACAGGTTAAATTAACCCAGGAAAAAATCAGCTTTGATGGAAAAGCCAGCCTGTACAGGCAGGAAGAAAAAGAAAGAAGGGTAGTGCCGCTGCGTTGGTGGCAAATGGCCGCCGCTGCCATGATCCTTGGTTTTGGCATATGGGGCGCCGTTAGTTACCTTAATCAAAAACCCGGCGCTGTTGACCCGGCAACTGCCATTGCCGTAAGGCCCGTTACGCCAGTTGAAAATACCAAAGGAGAAAACGCAGGAACGAAACCTGTAACAGAGACACCACCTGCATCCAAAATAATTACAGATGCCACCCTGGCCAATACGGCAACTCCACGTACAGTGCCGGCTAAAATAAAACCCGTGGTGCCTGCATTGAAGGAACCCGCCGCACTACAGGTAAACGAAAATGCTGTGTTGACCAGGCAGCAACTAAACAGCATGGCTATACGCAAAACTGATTTGCAAAACATTAACAGGTTGCCGGGTAACATTACGCAGCCGGAAGGCGTATCACCTGTAACAACCAATTCAACGGGAAATATTGTTGACCCGGAAACGGGAAGCAACAGCATTCAAAATGAATATGCCATCAACACGGCGTCTGATGATAGTGATAACAGCAACTTTGATGAAAACGACAATGAGCACCAACAAAGATCGAGGCTGGGTGGTTTCCTGAAAAAAGTGAAAAGAACTCTGGAAAGAAAAATGAAAATAAAAAACGGCAGCAACGAAGATGTTAAGATCGCCAACATGTCTTTTGCCATGCATTGATCTTCTCTGACTACCCTTTCTGCTATCTTACTCAACAAAAAATCTGGCAATGAAACAGCTATTTACCTTAGTGGCCCTGGCAGGCTTTTGCTCTGTAACCAACGCTCAAAGCGGCAATGACAGCCTCCGCGTTGGCAACATGATCATCGTAACCAAGGGCGAAAAAAACAATTCAAAAGAAGTGCAGGCTTCGGTGCAACAAGACAGCGCCTATCATAATGATCCCGCTGATACCATCCGGGTGGGCAATATCCTGATTGTAACCAACGGGAACAAAAACGATCGACCCGATCAAAACTCCCGTTATGAACGGCGGCGAAGGAACAGGGCTAATGTAAGTACCAACTGGCTTATACTCGACCTTGGCTTTTCAAACTATGTTAACAATACCAAAGATTACAGCCCGGCAGGCACAGGTGGTTACCTGTTCAACAGGAGTGGTGCAGCACCTTTGGGAGAAAATGATTTTGAACTCAATGTGGGAAAAAGCATAAATGTAAATATCTGGCTGTTCATGCAACGGCTGAACCTGGTCAGTCATCATGTAAACCTGAAATACGGGCTGGGCGTGGAGCTCAATAATTACCGGTATAAATCGCAACTCAGTTACCTCAAAGAAAATCCTTTTGTAACTGGTGTAACACCAGCACCTGTCATCATCAGGGATTCCATTTCCTTTTCAAAAAACAAACTTGCCGCTGATTATGTAACTGTGCCGCTGATGCTTAATTTCTGCACCAATACCTATGATCAGAATAAAGGATTCAGTCTGAGCCTGGGTGTAAGCGCCGGATACCTGTACAGTGAACGGAACAAACAGATCAGCGACGACAGGGGCAAGAAAAAAACAAGGAACGGATTAGGCCTGGAACAATTTAAGTTTTCTTACGTGGGTGAGATCGGGCTGGGGCCGGTAAGATTATACGGTTCCTATTCACCGAAAAGTTTTTATAAGAAAGGGCTTGACATGTATCCTTACACCCTGGGCGTAAGATTCAGCAACTGGTAATTAAATTTTGTTTTACAGTATAGCCACCGGGAGAAAGCATTGAGTTGCTTTCTCCTTTTTAATTAAAACAGGCTTTCACCATATTTTTTGTTAACTGTTTTCAATTGGATGAAAAATATTTTTGACTGGCATAACGTTTGTTTTGATGAAATCCATAATTTCCGACATGAAAAAAACCATTTTGTATCCAGTTGCCGCAACCGTTGCCGTGATTGCTGCGATGGCCTTCATGCCCGCTTACAAAGTTGAAACCGGCGGCAGATCCTCCTCTAAAAACACCACCACGAAAAAGCCCCATAAAAAAAAGGCCGACGAAAATCCTTACTATATCATCATTGATAAAAGTGACTATGAGTTAAAAGTGTATGATGATGACGGATGGTATGCTACTTACCCGATCGTTTTTGGCAGCAAGGATCTTGGCGACAAAATGAAGGAAGGTGACCGTAAAACACCCAATGGAAAATTCAAAGTGATCCTAAAAAAAATTCACGACAAATGGGGACCTGAGTTATTGCTCGACTACCCCACCCCGGACGATGTGGTAAAATTCAACGAAAGAAGGCAAAAAGGATTGATCCCTAAAAATGCACGCATCGGTAACGGCATTGCAATACACGCCACACGACCCGAAGAGGAATGGACCATTGATAATTTTTATAACTGGACTGATGGATGTGTTTCAGTAAAATACACCGAGATGAAAGACCTGTATAGTTATATTCCGGTAGGCACACCTGTTACCATTCAACCCTGATCAACAGCCTGCGCTTCATCATGCTTCCTGTGTGTAGAGGAGGCTTCCATCGCCATAACTCAAAAACCGGAAATCATGATCCATAGCATATTGGTAAATGTTTTTCCATTGTTCTCCCACTGCGGCAGCCACCAGTAATAACAAGGTTGATTGTGGCTGGTGAAAATTTGTAATGATCGCCCGTGCCACCCTGTACCGGTAACCCGGTGCAATCAATATTCCGGTATGGGTAAGCAATCTTGAACAGCTATTTTCCTGCATCCATCCTTTCAATGTTTCGAGCGCCGTTTTCGCATCAATGCCCGCATTCATCATTTTATCCTCATACACTTCCCATTGCGACACTGCTAAATCTTCAAAACTAATGGTGGGCTGTAACCATATTTTTACACCCATCCAATACAGGCTTTCAATGGTTCTTAATGAAGTGGTGCCTACAGCGATGACAGTACCTGCTGTATGAGCGATCAAATCGTCAATCGTTCCCAGGTTTACGTCGATCCATTCGTTGTGCATTTCATGTTCCTGCATCAACGGTGCTTTTACAGGCTTAAAGGTACCTGCACCCACATGCAGCGTAACGTTGGTGCGCTTGCAATGCATTTTCTCAAGCTCATCAAAAACATGTTGGGTGAAATGAAGTCCGGCAGTTGGTGCCGCCACACTTCCATCCTGTTCGGCGTAAATGGTTTGATAGCGCTCCTTGTCTGATAATTGCAACTTTCTTTTGATATACGGAGGGAGTGGCATATCGCCAAACAAGCCCAGCACTTCAGCGAAACTGAACTGTGGTGGTGTCCAGGACAGCTCCACTACATAAGCATCCGGCAATCTCTCCACCAACTGTGCCTGCATCGTCAATTCCTGTCCATTCACTGTTTTGGTTGCCTGCAGCGGTCCTTCTTTCCATTTGCTGGCGCCACCGATCATGCATTTCCAACGGAGTGTGCCGGTGGCTGCCATGATCACATTGAATTCGTTGATCCCGGGTTCATAAGGCTCAAGACAAAATATTTCAATAACGCCACCGGTGGGTTTTTGAAATAGCAGCCTTGCCTGTATCACTTTTGTATTATTAAAAACGAGCAGGCTTCCGGGTGTGAGGTGGTTTGCAATATTGCGGTAAATATCTTCCTGTATCTGCCCGTTGCGGTACAGCAGCAGTTTAGAAGCGTCTCTCTCCGGTAACGGATACAATGCAATTCTTTCAGCTGGCAGATGATAGGTATAATCTGCGATGGATAAATGTTTGGGGTGCATCGGTTACTGGTTCAGAAATTTACGGACGGCGTTCATCCATTGATCATGTTCGTTATCACACAAAGATTCATGGCCAGAATTTTCATATACCACCAGTTGCTTCGGGCCGGGTAGTGCCTGGTAAATTGCATCTGTCTCTTCCTGGTGCACCCTTACATCATTGCGACCCCATTGCAACAGAACAGGCTGTTTTATTTTTTTGGCAAATACGGAAGGTTTCATGTTAAACGCCCAGAAACCGTGTTCCACTCCGCCCCAAAAAGTAATGAGGGTTGCCAGCGGCTCTGCCGGCAAATGCATGAGCCGGATCCTTCCTTCGGCGGCCTGCAGGATGGACCCGAAAGGCATTTCCAAAATTATTTTTGAGGGCTGTAGCGGGTAGTCGCTCATCGCCTTGGTAATCGCCGCTGCACCCATGGAAATACCCCACAAAATAATATTGTGTTCGCCCCTGTTTTGAATATACTCAAAGGCAAGTTTCACATCTTCTGATTCATCGTAGCCAATGGTGCAGGTGTTTCCACCACTGCCACCATGTGCCCTGAAGTCGAGTAAAAAAGTATTATATCCTAATTGCCGGAATGCTGCACTTTCATTGAGCACCGATGTTTTTTTACTGCCATGCCCATGAAATAATATTACCGTGCCACGGGCAACCCCGGCGGCTTTAATATACCATGCTTCCAATGGAATGCTGTCGGCCGTTTTAAGAATCACGGTTTCAATGGTTGAATCAGGTTGCCTGTTCTTTTGTTTTACCGCCGTTATTCCAAATAATATATCCTTTGTTACATCCCAACCTGACTTCTTTTCTTTTGATTGAATGGCAACGGTGCCAGGGTCGTAAAAATGGGTGAACTTGTAGGCATGAAATGCGGTAATGATATTTACCAGTACAAAAAGTACCAATAACGTCCGGATGATGAACCTTACAAATTTCTTCATGAAAAAACTTTCTTTAAATAACTGTTGAGAAAGGCAGCGCTTCAACGCCCGGCAAAACTAATAAGCTTTTTAAACATTCCGCGGATTTTCGCCGCCAATGCAAGCATTTCATCGTTTGAATAAAACAGCCCGTATTGCAGCACATAGATGACCGACATGGCATATACCATTAAAAAGCTGTAAATACCAAGATGCATCAGGAAACAAAGGAAAAGCACCCGGTTGCGGAATTTTTTGTGCCAGATCAAAAACGGGAAGGCAAGCTCCAGCAGGATGGTTCCATAATTGATGATGTATAAAAATACAGTTGGTAACGCAATGTAACCGCCGGGTGCAATAAAAACTGAGTAACGGTCGTCATTAAAAAAATAATGCAGCGTGGTTCCATCCTGCCAGTAAGGATCAAGCGCCTTAAAAAATCCTGCAAAAAAATACACCATGCAAAGATTGATGATCAACGACCAGGCTGCAAGATTACTGATGAGGTTGTATAGTTTTTCGTTTCGTTCACTGAACGGCTTACGTTTCTGTAGCGTATAATAACTGTAAGTATTGGCAAAGGCGAGATAGAACAACAACAACAACGCCATCCTGTCGCCGCCGTTCGATACCTTGTCGTTAAGGTCGCTCAAGATTTTTACAGCAATGAATAACAACAGCGATACCGCATTGCGGCCGATGCCGGTGATGTTGAGTGCCGACAAAAAAACGATACCAAATACCAGCCACTGGTAATGCATCCGCAACCAGCTGCTGTTAAGGTGAAGCAGCGCAACAAAGCCGGTTGGTTTTACAGTAACAATGCTATCGGAACCGTAAAAAATGTCCATCCCTTTCCAGCGGAAAAATAATACAGTGATCAGCCAACAGGTAACTGCCACCCGTAAAAATGCAAGGTAAAAAGCCTTATGGTTTTTTTTTTGTAAGTATGATATGATTTGCCGTATCTCCACTGCCTGCTAAAAAGATCTGAATGAAGAAATGAAAACCACCTGCCGGTCGCCGCTGCAAAGAGAACTTACAGGCGGATGTTTAGGAGGTATATAGGTAAACTGCATCTGCAATTGAAATTCTTTACCAGCCGTATTATATCCCATTGTGGGCAGCAGGTAACGGCTGATGCGGTACAGGCTTTGTAAAGCGGTTTGCCTTGCAGTGTCTGCACGCAGCAGCTCACCGGAAGCGATCGTGTAAAAACTATCAGGTCGCTGCGGAAAATCCCTTTTTAATTTTTTTTGATGATAGAGAATGTCCATCTCGAGGTCGTTCATCGTCCAGAATAACAGTTGTTCAAAACGATCGTAATATCCATTGAAGGGCGCCGCCTTTCTTTTCTGTTGAATGCAATAATTCACGAGGTCGATGGTGTCAGTGGCCGCTTTGTTGCCGGTATCGCGGATCACCACATTGAGTTGGCGGTTATAGAATTTTGTGCGGGAAAAAAGGCTCCATGATTCTTTGAGAGCGGCATTGTACAACACAGATTGCCGGGGCGCCAGTTGACGCAATGACTTTTTGAACAACACATTTCCCAAAGAAAATAACCAGAAATAAACAAATCCACCAAGAAGAGCAACAGACAGCCATTTGTAAGCAATCGTATTGGTAGAAGTTGGCGGCTGGTTCATCCGCCCAAAGGTAACCATTAATAAAAATGAAAACCCAGTCATGACGAAACTCACCACACTCCGTGCGTCCATGACACATGTTGAACTTCCAATAAACGCCGGTCTTACTTCGCCACCGTTACTTTTACCCAAAAATGCTGAGCACCACCATCGGATAAACTCAACAGGTAATTACCGGCGGGCAGTTTAAAACCGGGCACCACATCCGTTGACAGGTTTTGGTGAACACGCAGAGGACTGCTGTATTGTAACTGTCCACCTGCATCAAATAATTGAAGCTGGTATTTACCGGGCACCAGGTTGGTACATTCGAGGTGAATGCTGTTGTTTTTAACCGGGTTTGGAAAAACAGCGATGGATGGCTGCAGGCTTTTGGAAAAACGGAGACTGACAACCCTTGTATAAACGCTTTGCCCGGATTGATCGATGTACCGGATTCGATAAAAATTGATTCCGGTAACGGGTACCGGGTCTGTAGCTGCATAGCTGTGTTGGGTACTTATGTCATCCGCCCGGGTAGAATCGATGACGAAGAAATGGATACCATCTGAAGAATGCTCCACTAAGTATTGACGGATGTTCAGTTCATTGTTTACCACCCATTGTATCACCGCCGATTGCTGATCCTGGTAAGCATCTATGGATACAATGGTTACCGGTAACACGGCCGGCTGTTTAAACACAATCCTGAACCGGTCAGCAGCAGCTGATGCTGCATTACCATCCACAGAAAATTCTGTTCCGGATATTTGTTGCAATGGCAGTGAAGTACTGCTGTTAAGATAATTGTCTTCCAGCCAGGCGCTGAGGTTACCACTGCCACCAAGCGAGGGCTCTACCTGCAAAGTATAATTTCTGGCGGCCAAATGGTTCATCCTGAAAAACAGGGTATCGTTGTCCGTTAGTTCCGGTCTCCGTTCTGCTGACAGTGACCTGCCATAACGAAACAAAGCCATGTTTTCATTGATGTTACTAAATTTAAGCGCATCATCCCTGTTAACCTCATCTGAAAACCGCGGACCGCATTCCAGCAACGCACCGTCTGCCAATACCAGGCTGTCATTGTCATTTTTAAAAAATAAAGAAAAGCGCATGCTTCCACTGATACCATTACCGGTACCGGTTGACGGCCGGAAGAGTGCATTGTTATTCCCGGGGGATTTATCTGCTTCCTGGAAATTGATACCGGCTGCACCATTGGCCTGCGTTTCCACAAAAAAAGCCTGGCTCGATTGCAGGTGATTGGTTTGTGCTGACGCATTGATTGATTTCGTGTACACGCCATCGTTATCAAGATCATCCAGCATTACATAAGCACCCACCACGTTCAGTGCCGGATCCCACACATAAAACCGCTTTACCAGGTTGATCCTGGTAACCGTATTAAAATCAATGGGTGAAGCGTATGGATTCCCGATAAGGGTAAAGGCGCCACTGGTGTTGGCGGCCGTAAAATGCTGCGCTCCAACCTGCAGTTGACCATTACTGCTGAGCGTGGTATTGTTGGTATTGGGCAGGAAAAAATTATTGTAGTTGCGATCTCCCCGTACAAAAAGAAAATAGCCTGTGTTATCGGCTGAGCCATTATTGCCCCGGGACAAGGGCAGTTTTGTATCCAGTACAGCATCCAGCTGCTGGGTGGCGTAGTTCCATGTTTTCATTGATGAATTATTCATCGGGCTGGCATCAAGCCCGTTACCCGCAGCACCACCCGGGTTAGGACCGGTAACGCTTGTGTTGATGCCGGTGGTAAAAACTCCCTTGTTCTGCCACGAATCAAAAATACTGGTGGTGGAAGTAAGTGGCGAAGTCACCAGGCGCCATGCCCTTCGGCTCGCATAAAATCTTTCCACCATTGCTTTTCCCACAATACCAGCGCCTGCCGGGATCACATCCACCCTGGCAGTGAGGTTGGCATCAGACCTCAGCGTAAGGTTACTGTCAGGATACAGCGTTCCTCCATCCACACCCAAAAAATTATGAAC
>CAYVLT010000096.1:0-14146 GCA_964452405.1 uncultured Ferruginibacter sp. | reverse complement strand
AGCGAAATATTATATGAATTTACCTCGTCAGACACCAATAATGGAAGTGGTTTTGAAGGCCTGAGGGATAATACAGCTTTTTGGAATATTACCTGCGGCGTGGTAATGCTGTTAGCGAGATACCTGCCCATTATCGGGCCCGTAGCCATTGCGGGAAGCCTTGCTGCTAAAAAATTTATTCCTGAAAGTGCAGGTACTTTAAAGACTGACACTGTAACCTTTGGCCTGATGGCATTTGCTGTTATCACGCTCGTTGCCGCCCTGTCATTCTTCCCAGGCCTTGCATTAGGCCCGGTTGCTGAATATTTTTCCATTCGCTAAACTGTAAACCAATGTCAAAACATACAAGTACCAACAAATTATTTCATACCTCCCTGTTGACCGGAGCATTTAAAGAATCATTTTTAAAATTGAGTCCGGCAAAAATGTTCCGAAATCCCGTGATGTTCTCAGTGTGGATCGGCGCATGGATAATGGCAGGAGTATGTGCCTGGATTGCAATGGGTGAACAGGGCCAGGGCAGCCTGGCCTATAATATTATCGTAACATCCATTTTGTTTATCACTTTGCTGTTCGCAAATTTTGCCGAAGCCATCGCAGAAGCAAGAGGTAAGGCCCAGGCAAACAGCTTACGAAAAACAAGAGAAGAAACGCCCGCTAAATGGATACAGACTATTGGTGAAATGTATGTAAATGAATTAAAACTGATTCCTTCATCACAACTTAAAAAAGGTGATATTTTTTTGTGCGAAACAGGTGACATCATTCCGTCTGACGGAGAGATCATTGAAGGGCTGGCTACCATTGATGAAAGCGCCATCACAGGCGAAAGTGCACCGGTAATACGTGAAGCCGGTGGTGATAAAAGCAGCGTTACAGGCGGAACAAAAGTGCTATCAGATAAGATAAAGGTGAAAGTAACCACAGAAGCCGGTGAAAGCTTTTTAGATAAGATGATTGCGTTGGTGGAAGGCGCATCCAGGCAAAAGACGCCCAATGAAATAGCGTTGACCATTCTGCTGGCAGGCTTTACATTGGTATTTATCATTGTAACGGTTACGCTCAAACCTTTCGGTGACTATGCAAGAACGCCTGTTACCATCTCTGCATTTATCTCCCTGTTTGTTTGTCTCATTCCAACCACCATTGGCGGGCTGCTCTCAGCAATCGGCATTGCAGGCATGGACAGAGCGCTGAGGGCCAACGTAATTACAAAAAGTGGTAAAGCAGTTGAAACAGCCGGCGATATTGACGTACTGCTGTTGGACAAAACAGGTACCATCACAATTGGCAACAGGAGGGCTACCAATTTTTACCCGGCCACAGGAATCAGTGAAACAGATTTTATAAAAGCCGCTGTACTCAGTTCAATCGCAGATGAAACACCTGAAGGTAAATCTGTGGTTGAATTAGCAGGCATTAACCCTTTACAGTTCCAGTTGCAACACCCACGCTTCATAAAGTTTACCGCAGAAACAAGAACATCCGGTATTGACTTTGAGCAAACGAAAATAAGAAAAGGCGCCTCAGATGCCATCAGGAACCTGGTGGAAAGAGCCGGCAATATCTTCCCGGAAGAAACGGAAGAAAGCGTAAAAAAAATATCCGGCAATGGAGGTACACCACTGGTGGTTACTGAAAATGAAAAAGTAGTAGGCGTAATTGAATTACAGGACATCATTAAAACAGGGATAAAGGAACGCTTTGAACGCTTGCGCAAAATGGGCATTAAAACTGTAATGGTAACCGGCGATAATCCTTTAACAGCAAAATATATAGCCGAAAAAGCAGGCGTTGATGATTTTATTGCAGAGGCCAGGCCCGAAGATAAAATGAACTATATCCGGAAAGAGCAATCAGAAGGCAGGCTGGTGGCAATGATGGGCGATGGAACAAACGACGCACCTGCACTGGCACAGGCCGATGTTGGCGTTGCCATGAACAGCGGAACACAGGCTGCTAAAGAAGCGGGCAATATGGTGGATCTTGACAATGACCCAACCAAGTTGATTGAGGTAGTTGAAATTGGCAAACAACTTTTAATGACAAGGGGCACACTCACCACATTCAGCATCGCAAACGATGTGGCAAAATATTTTGCAATCGTTCCTGCCCTGTTCATTGTATCCATTCCTGCGCTGCAGGGCTTAAACATTATGAAATTACATTCGCCCGAAAGTGCTATCCTCTCTGCCGTCATCTTCAATGCGCTTATCATTCCCGCATTAATTCCTTTGGCATTAAAAGGAGTGGCCTACAAACCGATCGGGGCAAGTGCCTTGTTGCGCCGAAACCTGTTGATCTATGGTTTGGGAGGCGTTGTCATTCCTTTTATCGGCATCAAGTTGATCGATCTTTTCGTTTCGTTATTTTTCTGAGCTTTCAAAAAATATACCCGCAGGGCATTCATCGCAAAGGAGGTACCAAAACACAGGCGTTTATTTCACCATTAAAAAAAATCAAATGAAAGAAAATATTTTCACTGCAATAAGGATAACTGTGTTGTCCCTGTTGTTTTTTTCAGGGATATACCCATTACTGGTTTTAGGAATCGCACAATTTCCGGAAGGCAAAGGGAAAGGCGAAACCATCGTTTGTAACGGGAAAAAATATTATGTCAACATCGGGCAACGATTTACGGAAGACAGGTATTTTTATTCCCGGCCATCCGCCGTAGATTACAATGCAGCGGGAGCAGGAGGCAGTAACAAAGGCCCATCCAACCCCGGTTACCTGCGCACTGTACAGGCAAGGATTGATACTTTTTTACTCCACAACCCGGGAACGGATAAGGCTGTGATCCCCTCCGACCTGGTCACTGCCAGCGGGAGTGGCCTCGATCCTGATATTTCAGCAGCAGCGGCCAATGTACAGGTAAAACGAATTGCAAAAATCCGTGGCATAGCAGAAGGCAACATACAACAACTCATTCTTTCGAATATTGAAAACCCGCTATCCGGGCTATTTGGACCCGCGAAAATAAATGTACTCAGGCTGAACCTTGCATTAGACAGCCTGCAATAATGCACAAGCTGTTTTCAACTGGCTGTGGTGGCTATTGCTGAAAAACAAGTTAAAACTACAAAGCCGATGACGGGCAAAGCACATACTGTACAACACTTTCTTGACCTTATAAAAAAATCGAGGCGGGGGAAATTTAAAGTATATATCGGCATGAGTGCCGGTGTGGGAAAAACCTACCGTATGCTGCAGGAAGCACATGCACTGTTGCGAAACGGGATTGATGTTAAAATTGGTTTCATTGAAACGCATAACAGAAAAGACACGCTCGAATTGTGCAGGGGCTTACCGGTTATACCCCGGAGAAAATTATTTTACAAAGGCAAAGAGCTGGAAGAGCTGGACGTGCCGTCAATTATTACTGCACGACCCGAAGTGGTAATTATTGATGAATTGGCACACAGCAATATTGAGGGCAGCAAAAACGAGAAACGCTGGCAGGATGTGATGGAATTGCTGGAGGCAGGCATCAGCGTGGTAAGTGCCGTAAACATTCAGCACATTGAAAGCCTCAATGAAGAAATAAAGAACATTACGGGCATAGAGGTGAAAGAACGCATTCCGGACAGTGTTATCGCCCGTGCCGATGAAGTGGTTAACATCGATCTTACTGCAGATGAATTGATCACAAGGTTGAAGGAAGGGAAGATTTATGAGCCTGCAAAAATTGAAACCGCTTTGAATAACTTCTTCAAAAGCGAACATATCCTGCAACTACGTGAACTGGCACTGAAAGAAGTAGCGTCACAGGTGGAACGAAAGGTGGAAACAGAGGTGGCTCTTTCCAGGGTTGCAAAAAAAGAAAGGTTTTTAGCCTGCATCAGTTCCAATGAAAAAACAGCCAGAAATGTAATACGTAAAACCGCAAGACTTGCTAATTATTACAACAGCAACTGGTACGTATTGTACGTACAAACCGCCAGGGAAAGCCCGCAGCAGATAGCACTGGACAAACAAAGGCACCTGATAAACAATTTTAAACTGGCTACAGAATCGGGGGCAGAGATCATAAAGGTGGAAAACAACAATGTTGCAAAGGCAATCATACAGCAGTGCGAAGAACGGAAAATCACCACCATTTGTATCGGCAAACCACATCTAAGCCTGGTAAAGATCATCCTTGCCACCAACGTTTTTAACGAATTGCTGAAGAAGTTATCCGCCAACGATGTTGATCTTGTAATTTTAAGCTGATGAAAATTAAAGTAAAATTGATTTTAGGAATCGGCGCCCTGTTCGTAATGGTTGGCCTGCTCACCACATTGAGCATTCTGTACATCAACAAACTTTCCGGTGACACAAAAAATATACTGGTTGCCAATTACAACACACTGGATTATTCCAGGAAAATGATCAATGCCTTAAACAAAGGTATCAACCAACAAGCGGCGCAGGAGGATTTTGCAGAAAACCTGGGTAAGCAGCAGGCTAACATAACTGAAACCGGGGAGAAGGAATTGACGGATAAACTGTTGGCAGATTATGGCCTGTTGCTGGCGTCACCTTCTGATTCAACCTGGAATAAAGCTGTACAAAAAGATATCACCGGTATCATGCTGTTGAATATGCAGGCCATTCAGCGAAAAAGTAAGATCGCTGAAAAAACAGCGGCCAACTCTGTTCTTTGGGTAACACTTGCCGGTACTATCTGCCTGCTGATTGCCTTTACCCTGTTTGTGAACATGCCGGGTAATATTGCCAACCCCATTAAAGAACTCACAGAAAGCATAAAAGAAATTGCCGCACAAAATTATTCCAAACGGCTGCATTTTGAAAAACAGAATGAGTTTGGTGAGCTGGCAACCTCCTTTAATACGATGGCTCAAAAGCTGGAAGAATACAAGGCCGGTAATCTCGAAAAGCTGCTGGTGGAAAAAAAGCGTATTGAAACACTGATCAACAATATGCACGACCCAGTGATCGGACTGGATGAAAACAAAAAAATACTCTTCATGAATGATGTGGCCTTAAAAATAACGGGACTTACACCTGAGGCCGTCATCGGTAAAAGGGCACAGGATGTTGCCATACACAATGATTTGATCCGGATGCTGGTACAGGAACTGTTCCTGAAAAGCGAACAGGAAAGAGACCGTTCAAAAGCACTGCCGGTAAAAATTTTCGCAGACAACAAGGAAAGCTATTTTGAAAAAGAGATCATTCCCATCAATATCGTTTCAACAGGGGAACAGGAGGAAAAGCAGATCGGTAATTTTATTTTATTACAAAACATAACACCCTACAAAGAACTCGATTTTGCGAAAACAAATTTTATTGCTACCGTTTCGCATGAGCTTAAAACGCCGATATCTTCCATAAAAATGGGATTGCAATTATTAGAAAACAAACAGGTGGGCGAACTCAATGTGGAACAACAAAACCTGGTTGACAGCATTAAAGAAGACGCGGGGCGCCTGTTAAAGATCACCGGCGAATTACTCAATATGGCACAGGTTGAAAGCGGATCCATACAACTCACCGTTACCCCTGCTAAAGCAGAAGAGATGGTTCAGTATGCAGTGAATGCCAACAAATCAGCAGCAGAGCAAAAGCAAATTATCCTGGAAGTAAACATTCCCGGCAACCTGCCGCAGGTAATGGCAGACAGTGAAAAGACAGCCTGGGTACTCACCAACCTGCTGTCAAATGCCATCCGGTATTCATACCAGCATTCGATTGTGCGCATCACCGTTACCGATGAACAACATCAATTAACATTTTCTGTAACTGACACCGGGCAGGGAATTGCGCCACAATACATTGATAGAATATTTGACCGCTATTTCCGCATTCCCGGCACCCGAAAGGAAGGAACCGGCCTGGGACTAAGCATCAGTAAAGAATTTATCGAAGCACAGGGTGGCAGGATATGGGTAAAAAGTGATTTTGGCGCAGGCAGCAGTTTTTCCTTTACGCTCAAAGCAGTGAAAAATGGGAAAGAGGACGCCCGAATCTCCTGATCTTACCGAAACGATCTCCAGGTATGCCATACCTGCCCGGCGCAATAAATATTTCAGCCTCTTTTTCTTTAAGTATCCTGGATCCTGCTAACAAATCATGGGCGCTACCAGCTTTTTTTAACAACAGGAATACCGTCATAAAAAAAGGGCCCGGATATATATCCAGCCCTGTTCAAAATCCAATATCCTCTGAAAAACCGCTGTAAATTTAATATGAACCTGTAGCAGGCGACAGGGTGTTTTGGTTAACGACCCGTTATATAACAGCCATTTTTGTTAACAGGTATTATCACCCGGGCTGCTTAGCAGTTTTTATCCCCATATAGGATTTACTTAATTGCCCGGCAGGCAAAATTTACAGGCAGGAGGTTTCCTGCAATATTGTTCCCTGAGAATTTTAGTATTGGTACCCCATTTTATTAAGAACGCCCTTTGATGTAAAACCTTTGCTATCCTGCAGCACCAATGTTGCAGGATTTTTATTGCCGCTGCGATCATTTCAACTTTTATACAGAGCATTTAAAATGGTTGCATGTACATCTCAGCCTTTTAAACTTTTCATCCTGGTAAACGAAGTACAATTTTACATCCTGTTAAATAATAAAGCCATGCAAAACAAACAACACTGTATAGCCGGAGGTATAGGTGGTATCATTGCCATCACCAGTTATTTTTTGGCAGCTTTCACCAATACTTCTGTGCAGCTAACATTTTTACTGGCCTTACTATTTCCTATCGGGGGCATCATTTTTATATTCTTTCTAAAAGAATATTCAATGCTGCAGGGTAACCTTACCACCAGCAGACTGGCTTTTTCTTTTGGGCTGATCGCATTTTCAACAGTGGGCGCCATGCTGGCCGTGCAACTGGCAGTGCAGGAGGGAATGGATGCAGGTTCTGCTGCGTTAAAAATGACCAGGCAATCAATGCGCATGGTTGACCTTGGGCTTGACGTAGCCTGGGATATGTTTATCGGCAGTTATCTTATTTTATTCTGCCTCTCGGCTTTTAAGATCAAAACGCTGCGGCTTTGGGGACTGGCGCTTGGCACTATGGGTGCGTTGCTGATAGTACTTAACGTAATCACTTTTCCTGTGCCCCCGGCAGACAAGGGTTTGTTTGACACAGGACCTTTTATTGCCATTACGCTTCTCGGCCTGGCCATTCACCTGACGATCATTGGATTTCAAAAACACCCAACAAAACAAACAATATAAAAAAACGGTAACAGCAAAAAATATAACCATGAAAAAAATCACCACTTCATTTGTGTTCGCATTATCCATACTCCTTTCTTTTGGTCAAAACAATGTGGGCATTGGAACAACAACTCCCAACAGCAGTGCCATCCTCGATATCAGCAGTACGAGCAAAGGCTTACTGGTACCAAGAATGACAACTGCCCAACGCACGGGAATTGCCGCCCCTGCCAAAGGATTGATGGTATTTGATACAGACAATAATAACTTCTGGTATTATAACGGAAGCAGCTGGGCAAGCCTGTCCGGCACAGGTACACTCACCTTACCTTACCAGCAAAGTTTCAGCAGCGGTGGCAGTGGCATTGATATCACCAACCTGGGCAGCGGCAATGCATTCAGGGGCGTATCCAATAACGCCACCGGGATAGCTGTGTATGGCGAATCCGCCAATGGCACTGCACTAAAAGGATACGCCGCTAATGCAGGCAGTGTGGCCATATTTGGAAGCGCTTTGGCAGGCACCGGCGTTAAAGCCTTTAGTTTTACCGGCACAGCGCTCGACGTGATTGGAAATGTAAAAATAAGCGGTGGCAATACGAATCCCACTGCAGGTGCTGTACTTACCGGCGATGCTGCAGGCAATGCGGTGTGGAAGAAAATACAAGTAGCATTCCATGAAAAAAATGACGATATCAATACGCCTTCCGGCACCATTGCAAATGATGCGCCCGGCAAGCTGGTATTTTCCGGTGAGGAGTATGACTACAGTAACAGCTTCACCAATGGAACATTTACCGCACCGGTAACCGGGCTCTATCACCTGGAGGCGGTGGTTGAATTTTCTTTACATGATCTTAATGATAATATTGACCGTGTCTTCCTTGATTTTGATGTAAGTCACAATGGTGTAGCCGGGTACAGGGGACGTTCCATGGAGGTGTACGGTAAAAACAGCACCAGTTCCTGGGCCACTTCCGTCATCAGTCTTGATACAAAACTATCAGCCGGCGATACCGTATCATTAACGGGATACCAGAAAAATGGCACGAACGGAGCTATTACCTGGTATGGAAAATTTTTCGGCCATTTGATTTTTGCTGAATGATGCCAGGTAAAAGTTTTGGTTAGCGTTCAATAAAAAAATGGTTACTTATGCATTTGAAATCTCTTTCTTCATAACAAAGAAAACCAGCATGCAGCTTTTTTTATCATGTACAGGCCGCCGGTTACTGCTGTTTACCATCAGCAGTTCGCTCATCATCCTTTTACCTGGTTGCCTTCGCAAATTTGATAACTATGGCATCACAGGCGCCATCATCAGCAACCCCGCCAATGCTGCGGTCACCGTGCTGGTAGCAGAAAACAGTGCCACCAGTTACCAAAAAAATGGCGGCTTTGTAAAAACAACATACACTACCACTTACTGGCTAAAGCAATATGACGCCCTCACCGGTAAACTGAACATCAAGAAAAAAGTATTCACCCCGGGCGAAGCAAATAAATTAAGCATTGCCTGCTATGGCCGTTATGGCAATACTATCTGGATGCATATAAATGGCTTGACTGCATTTGATATTAACTCATTGGAAGAAGTAACCAATGAAAAAGACATCGCTACAAAAAATGGCCTGGACGCAAACCTTTTCCCGGTTGACGACCGGCTGATAACACCCGGGCTTGGCAAAGGCTATATTGATTTTATTGCTGCTAACGGTGAAGCATACCGCATCGGTTTGAATGATTTAAAGATCAGCAAAAAACAGGAAGCAGAAAATGATGACGATGCAGTGGAAAGAAAGATCAACCGGCTGATCAAAAATGATGACTACGGCGTTCGCTGCGATACCTTCAACGGTAAGCTGTTTGCATTTGCAAAGAATGAAACGGCCGCCAGGGAAAGCGCCCCGGGTTACGGCAGTATTTCAGAAGCAGCTTACCGGGTGAAATTATATAAAGCCGGCTACTCCGTCCGCAGGCTGGGCATGCACAATAGTATTACCCCAGAAAACGTAGAAGCCGCAGGGGGCGACACGTACCTGAACCCCTGTTTTGTAATGGACAAGCAAGTGGGCAACATCATCCACCTGTCAAACCCGGATGGATATATAGTAATGCAGCAGGATGTATTGGGAGAAAAGTCAAAAGCCATTATCTCACGGATCGATACCAGCGGAAGAGTGATATGGGAAAAACGAACAACCATAAGTACAAAAACAGGCGACTGTACCCTGCAGGGTAGATACCTGCTGCTAAGCACCAACAAAGACTATATGTTCAGCCCGTTTATCGGCAAAGATGCACTATGCATTGTAAATATTGAAAACGGCCAGGTCATCTTGCCTTCCCTGGGCGATTAAAAGAATCCCTTTTAAAATTGCTGCTCAGTCCTAAATTTTAACAACATACATCTGGCCGGGCTTGATTACCATCTTCACTATTACCCTGCAAAATACTGCCCCGACAAAATCAAAATAAAATTAGCCCGGCATATTTTGTACCTGTTGTACCAGGAACAGGAATCTTGTATGTGACGGCAAAAAAAAATGAAAACTATTTTGCTGAATATCATGAGCAAGGCAAACTGACAATAAAAACTCCCGGAAGCACACAAAAAAATAAACGCCTATAAGGCAAGGTTAAAAGATAAGAATGAATTTATTGCCACCAAATAAAGTACATACACAAAAAATCCTGGCTTCTTAAGGCAACAGGGAATATCTTAAATCTTTCAACTTATTTCAGGAGAATACAGTCAGTGAAATTTACTCCTTACAATGAAAAATAATTTTATCTTAGTAGCAACCCTTAATGGTTTATCCCACCAATTAAGCAATACCCCCGGGCAATGGCAGTTTACCCGCCAGTACGCAGGGCCGGCGAAATTCAATCATTCCATCACCGATCAGGTGATCACCGGTTTACTTCACTGTGAGTGAGCGTGGCGAAGCCATACAGAAAAACTACATCGCCTTCGCTTTGTGCATTGCAGCACCGTCTAAAAACGGCGCATTTTGTATGGTTGATATCTAAAAAACGCCATCCAGATTATTGCGCACTTTTGTCTTACCTACCCGTAAATTAATGCAATTACTCTTATCTGACAGGGCGAGTCGAAAAGCTGCATATATTTAGGGTCGGCGGCAATTTCAAAACAATATTCAAACAATCGAAAAATGACAGGAAAATTAGCAACAGGACTTTTTTTACTATTGATCACGAACCATTGCTTTTCACAAGCTGCATCAGACAGCTTATTAAATCTTGGCAACAAATTTTATAAAAATAAAGAATTTGACAAGGCGGGGAAAACATGGGTTCAATCAGCCGCACTGGCAGACAATAAGATCACAAAACAGACAAACTATTTTTATGCAGCTATCGCCTTTGCTGAAGGGAAAGATAGTACGAACACCTTTAAGTGCCTGGAGCTTGCTATTACTAAAAATGGATTTAACGATCTGCCAGCATTGAATGACGACGAAACATTTGGATTTATAAACAAATCAAAAAAATGGGCTGATTTACTAAATAAAATCAAACCGGTGTACACAACTAATCCAAAAAAAGTCAAAGTAATAGACAGTGATGTGAGGAATTTTTGGAAAGCATACGACCAAATTGGTAACGACAATACAAAGGCTGTTCAAATTTATAAAGCTAATTATTTTGCCATAGGAACAATGGCATTGCAATATTATTTAGTTAACAAGATTAATACCATTGACAACTTTGTTTATATCCATCAACTTAAAAAAAAATATTATGAGAGCATCAGGGGCAACACTTTTAAGGCAGGCCAGTTGAAACCAGAATATCAAAAAATATTTATAAAATTAAAGCAGGTATATCCCCAGGCAATCTTCCCTCCAATCTATTTTGTAGTAGGAAAGTTGAATTCAGCCGGGACAGTTTGCAGCTATGGTTTAATTTTAGGAATTGACCAGGCTTGTATGTCGCCAACTGCAGACACATCAGAATTGAATACTTGGGAAAAGCATAATATTAGCAGCTTTGCAAACTTAAAACACACTGTTGCTCACGAACTGATTCACTATGAGCAAAACGATATGGCGTCTGACACAACATTATTAGCTGCTTCAATTAAAGAAGGAATGGCTGATTTCCTTGGCGAACTGATTTCAGGAAAAACGACAAATGAGAGGCTGAAGGCGTTCGCCCGAGGAAAAGAAAGACAAATTTGGACAGACTTTAAAAAAGAAATGTATTTAGACAGAGCCAGTAATTGGATAGCTAATTCCGACCAGGAAACTGCTGAAAAGCCAGCAGATTTAGGATATTGGGTAGGATATATGATATGCAAGTCATACTATGAAAATTCAAGTGATAAGGCAAAAGCTATTTATGATATGCTACATATTAAAAATTATAAAACATTTTTAGCAGACAGTAAGATTGAAGATACTATCAACAAATAAAAAAACTGCCACTAACATGGTATTACTTCAAGTCTGGTTTGACGGAAGAACAATGAGCAGTTGTAAAAATCCAAACTTCAGTCCGGGCAGGACAAACAACTCCCAGCAGCGGTAGTTATACGCAACTATTGATCAAAATTCAACATTAGTAACCCGGCAGACGGAAGGAAAATTCCCAGCCTGTGCCAGTACGGCGGCCGTTAGCAGCCATTGTGAGACAACACCGAAAAAGGAAAGTGAAAGAATATTTTGAACTTCAATACAGGATGACAAACAGACGGTTTAAAGACACAGGCTTTGATCCCCTGCTTGCGTATATCATTTTGACACTTGGTTTTTTCGGACTTTCAATTTATATCTTTAAGAAAACCGAATTTGCTGTTTATGTTTATTTGCTTTTTGCCTCAACACTTATCGGAAAACTTTCCGAAACCCGACGAACTGAGTTTTTAAAATTTTGCTTTGGTGACACTCAACTAAAAAAAATCAGAATTACGGAAAACCTTATTTGTTCAACTCCTTTCTTTACCTTTCTACTTTACAAGCAACTTTTTCTTTTTGCAGGTTTGCTCCTGGTATTGACAACGATTTTAGCTCTTGTAAATTTTCAGACAACATTGAGCTTTACAATTTGGACACCTTTTTCAAAAAGACCTTTTGAATTTACAACAGGTTTTAGAAACACATTTTACTTACTTTTTGTAGCATACGCATTGACATTTATTGCTGTTTCCGTAAAAAACTTTAATCTTGGAGTATTTGCAATGTTGCTTGTGTTTGCAACAACAATAAGCTACTACACAAAACCTGAAAACGAATATTACGTTTGGACATACAACCGTAACCCAAGACAATTTTTGTTTAGCAAAATAAAAACGGCAATACTTTTTTGTTCTTTGCTTGCTTTGCCGATAGCACTAGTCCTTTCAATTTTCTTTTACCAAAATAGCGGGTTGATTTTGCCTTTTTTCATAGTTGGGTGGGCTTTTCTAACAGCTTTTATTGTCACCAAATATTCCGCATATCCTGACGAAATGAACATTCCGCAAGGTATTCTTTTGGCTGTTTGTTTATGGTTTCCTCCTATCCTGATCATTTTAATACCTTATCTTTTCCGAAAATCTGAAAACCGCCTTAGTAGTTTATTGAAATGATAGCAATCCGAAACTTATCAAAGAAATATGGAACAAATGAAGTTTTGAAAAATATCAACATTGAATTTGATAAAGGAAAAGTATATGGCATTGTTGGCGAAAATGGTGCAGGAAAAACAACGTTGTTCAGGTGTATCGCAGACTTAGAAAATTACGAAGGCGAAATAATTTCAAACCCGAACCCAATTAAAAATCATCTTGGTTTGCTGCTTACAGAACCTTTCTTTTTTCAAAAAATTACAGGCAAAGAATACATCCAATTACTTTGCAATGCACGGAACATAAAAATAACCGACATTGAAAACAGAAACATTTTTGATTTGCTGTTAAATCAATATGCTTCTACTTATTCAACAGGAATGAAAAAAAAGTTGGCTTTGACAGCAATTTTATTGCAGGACAACGACTTTTTTATTCTTGACGAACCATTTAACGGAGTGGACATACAAAGCAACATTATCATCACGGAAATTATCCATCAACTAAAAACACTTGACAAGACAGTTATTATTTCATCTCACATTTTCTCAACGTTGAGCGACACTTGCGATGAAATACATTTACTAAGTAACGGTAGTTTTATAAAATCTGTTCAAAAGGAAGACTTCCCGGCATTGGAAACAGAAATGAAACAAACGACAATAGGAAACAAAATTGAAAAATTAAGATTGACATAACAAACCGCTGCTGACATGGCATTGCCGCAAGTCTGGCTGCACCGAAGAACAATGAGCAGTTGTAAAAATCCAAACTTCAGTCCGGGCAGCGCAAACAACTTTGAACTTCAACCCTTAACTTCAACAAACATTTTTCAATCGTCAGTAGTACCGGGCGGACGAAATGCTAATAACTCAACTGCGTCAATACCCGGCCGTTGGAAATAATTATACAAAGGCACTTTAGATGAGCTGTATATTAAGAATATGCGGAAAGAAAACGTTTGATGTAGATACTTTTCTTTCTTGTTTACCGCTGAAACCATCGGTTATCTACAGAAAGGGAGAATATCTTAAAAAAAATAAAATTGAAGAGCCACAACTGATCTTTGATGTAAGCAATGCCGACACGTCAAAACTCGATAAACAGGTAAAAGACGCCATTAAATTTTTGAAAACGCATCAGAAAGAACTGGTCCAAGTCTCTTCAATCAAAACAATTCGGGCAATGGCTCTTGATTTCAGTTTTAATTCAAGAATTGATCAGAAAAAAGCAGCATTTCAATACGATTATTTCCCTTCTGAATTAATAAAGCTGGCTGGTAATTTAAATTTATCTATCTGGTTGACCCAGAGTCCATGTCAAACCATTAAAAAATAACCCCGCCTTGGTTCGTGTCCCCACCATAGTCGTTAACTTAAGATTTGTAATTAATA
>CAYVLT010000095.1:0-14265 GCA_964452405.1 uncultured Ferruginibacter sp. | reverse complement strand
ATCCATCCCACCAACAGTGCATCCTGCGTCTTTCTTTTTTCCTGCCCGGTATCCACGGGCGTATTTTCGAGCCAGTCGATCGTGGCCAATACATTTTTTTCGCTGGCAATAAATTCCTCTTTGGTGGTTGGGAGGGAACTCAGCAGCTCCTGTGCATGGGCGCTGACATGGAAACAAAAAAACAAGGTGAGGACTGCAATTGCGATCTTTACTTTTTTCATCATGAATTGTTTTAAGCTGGTTAAATAAAATATGGCTACTGTGTTTACCTGGCAGCCGCCCGGGCCACCTGCGCCAGGAAAGTATTTTTTACGATGCAGGATTGCATTTTTTTGCACCATCCAGTTGAAAGGGCGGCCTGTTCAAAACAGGTAAAAAAGTTTATTTTATACTGACTGTTTCAGGGCGCCAGGTAGTTACCAATTTCATCAATCTCGTCCATGCCTTCTTCTTTAGGATTCATTCCCCATTTGTTCATCCCGGTTTGGCTATCGGTAAAAAGCATGATCAACAATATGATGCCACCCACAAGAGGAACAAAATATATAAAGACCCAGGTGCCGCTTTTTCCCATATCATGCAAACGGCGGGCCGTTGCAGCCAGTAGGGGTATAATAGTGGCAGCGAAATAAACGAGGTACAGCACCAGCTGCGACGACACTGTATCAGCGTCTGCACCGGAATTGACTTCAAAAATGCCAGTAGTTAAAACCAGTACGAACAAAATGAGGAAATGGAAGAGGATAAAAAACCAAAATTCCCTCCGCCTTGCCCGGCCTGAAAAATTTGCGTAGTTCTTAAGACAATGCAGGTAATATTTCATGTCGTTTCGAGGTTAAAGGTGAGTGATAAAGATACGGGTGAACCGGCATCCTCAGGTGGTTGGTTGATATTTTTCAGTCACCGGGTGTTGAACCACAGGTGCCTGGCAATCCTGTGCAGGTGGCGTTGCGGCGGGTTAAGGTATTAAAGGATGTTTGTGAAGCCTGCCCTGCTGCAACCAGGTAGTTAACAGCGGCCATTCATTTTTTACAATTCATCCACTGCATACCTCAATTTATACAGCCCCCGGTTTGCTTACCTGTACATCCTGGCAAATTTTGATGCAAATATACAGGCATGAACAGCGTAAAGCGCATAGGTGTATTAGTTATACAGGCATTCATTGTGCTGGGCATCAGTTCCTGCAGCAAAAAAAAGCTGCAGGAGCAACCGCTCCCGGAAATACCAACAGTCGACATCGAATATTTTGACTTACACAATTTCGCTGTGAGGCAAAATGCCCAGGGATTTTCTATTGATGTAAACCATGATGGAAGGAAGGATATTTTCTTTGGAACACAACTTGTTGGCGACCCGTCACACCAGGTAGACAAAGTACAATTTTTAATTTCCACCAATGTGGAGGTCAGGCTCCCTGTGAATCTCCAGGAACAGGTACCTGTTATGAATAAAGGAGATAAGATCCTCACAAATGATTTCGACCATTATCAATGGTATGAAATAGCATCCATCTTACTTGTTCAAAAAATTATTTCTTTTCAAAACCCGCCCCGATGGGATGGGCATTGGGTGAGCAGCACGCACAAATACCTGCCCTACCAGGTAATGGATAATGGAAAACGGCTGAATGGCTGGATCGAATTAAGTGTTGACACGATCAATGAACAGGTAATACTCCATAAAGCCGCATACTGCAAAACAGCCACCAACTATATCCTTGCCGGTTACTGACAGCTTATGAATGTTGGTGGTAATTGTTGTTGCCGGCATCGGGCCGGACTGTTTTACCCGGACTGCTGTTTGGTCCAGGCCTTATTTTTGGCCAATACGATGTTGGATTTAGTTTTAATAAGCGCCTCCTAACCTGATATATTCATTTACCTCTCCTTCTGTAATGGCAATGGTATTTGACCCATCAATATCGCACCTATAAATACCATATTTATTTGTACTGGTATTAATGCCGCCAAAAAATATCTTAGTTGCATCTGGAGATAAGCGCACAGATGTAGTATATGATTCGAAAGAGACCTGGACGTTTGCTGGCAACACTATCGGTACCTGGGTTAAGTTTGAGCCGTCGTAGTTTGCTGTCCACACCGTAGGTTCATTTGAATTTGTTGGGTTTCTTTTTACAAAAATGATTTTCTCAATTGGTGTAACGTTATCCAGGGGGGTGGCCACACTTTTAGAGCAACTCACCTGGAGGATTAAAACGGAGCTTGAGAAAATTAGAAGAACCAGGGAACCAAGCAGTAAATTTTTCATAATTGATGTTTTAAGATTGAATGTTGATCAAGTAACAATCGAAAGTCAACAACTTTACCCGGCTGAGGAATAGTTGTTCCGCTGCCCGGTACCGCTGCTGATTTATATTAGATGACATGTTAAGTGTTGTTGCCGAACAAAATTTGTTCAGCTGAACTTTAGCCTGGCTATTGTATGCTGCCGGTTTTATTTCCGTCCGGCAACCCCTGAGCAAAACCCTTGTTGTCTATTGAAATCCCGGAACCCCTCATTTCATTTATCTTTTCGACAAGCCTTTTAATTTCCTGCGTATCGTAATCTGTAAGGAAAAGAGTAAAATTATGTAACCCCTCCACGAACCTGAACTCAACTGCATTATCATGAAAGGAAATTGAGGTAAGACAATCGATTCTTCGCTTACGGTTCCCGAATGGGGATCTTATAAAAATCCGGTCTGCGTCAAGAGAAATAAACCGGGGTGAACGTTTTTTAATCAGCGATTTTACATAAAGGTTAACCAGCAGGAAAAGGCCTAAAATAAGTCAGCAATATGGAACAACCCATCTGAAGATGTAAATGACATCATCTAAGAAATAGCCTGCCATTAAAACTACAACTGCCCAGGTTGATATGATTATAAAATGACGGGCCAGGTTCATATCTTTCCTGGCTATCACCATAACTCCATTTAGTGGTTGCTTTAATTGGTATTGAGCAAGAAGAATAATTAAAAAAAGGACAGCGACACAAATGAGTGTAAATGTGAATACACCTGGAAGTAGTGTTATGGTTGTTGACAGGTAGTACTGTCCCGGTTTTATAATGCCAGGCGAAATGGGCATTAAACCAATGAGAACGACACAGGAAAAAGAAATCAATATTTGTATGCTTAGTTTCATGCAGTTTTTATTATCACAATAGCTCTACAAAACCAGTACAATATTTATAAGGGCGGATAGAAAAGAAATGCGCAAAAAATCCGGCTGGCATTTTAAACAGTAAACCCGCACAGGCTACAAGCCCAGCTGCCATAACCATCAACCATGGAAGCAAGCCTGCGGTTGGGCTCATGGCTTCGCCGCTCTCACTCACAGTGAGCCTGCATGGCAACTGCGTAAACGGTGATAATGTGATTGAATTTTACCGACCCTGTGTATTGGCGGGTAAACTGCCATTGCTTGGGGAGTGTTGCTTAATTGGTGGGATATACCATTAAGGGTTGCTACTAAGATATACTTTTTTACACAGGAAATAAAAATAAAAAAAGGGAAACCCCGGGGCTACAACCAGGCGGGTATAAAAAAGCCATCACGGTTGTGACGGCTTGTCGTAAGCAGGGAAACACTGTGTTTGACTACTGCTTTTTGGCTGACTCTTCCATTGCTGAATGCGATTACCCTGTTGATGATGGCTTGCTTTTCCCGCACCGTTTATAAGCGGTGACTTGCAGCGGTCCCGGCCAGCACTATGCTCTTATTTTAACAGCGCTGCCCGGGTGAATCATCAACGATAACAAAATGATGAGCAGGATGAAGCTGAACTCCATTCCATTTCTGCCGGCACCCACCACGTACCAACCTTCTTTCCAATGCACCGTTATGATACCAACGACGAGGATGATCATGTTGATCATGCAACTTATTCTCACAAACCTGCCGGCCAGGAGCAACAGGGAGGTGATCACCTGGCTGATCACGATCGCCCATGCCAGTGGCACCCCGAAGGGACTGAACCCGGTTTTATTTAAGAACAGGTTTCCAAAATCATGCACATCGGTATTTGTAAAAATTCCGTGCAAACTGTGTGAGAGAAAAATTACAGCCAGCCCGCAACGCAACAGGAAACTTTGAGCAGGTATTTTCATTCATGGAGAATTTATTCAGCCAATGTACAGGAAAGCAATGAACCCGGATTAAAAAATATCCGAATGCTCCGACTGCAACAGACAAGCCTGACTAAGATACCCGGGAGCCATTTTCATTCTTCAGCCTGATTGCATCGTATTGCCCTGGCGTAAAACTATTTGCTGTCAATAAAATCCTTTACTTCTCCCCTGTCATTAAAAGTCTGGATCTTGGGGTTTCCTTTTTCATCAACGTATATCATCATTTTGGGCTTACCGTCCGGCCCGGCCAGGAACAGTCCGGAGCTGTTACCTTTTGTTCGCCCCAGGAAGAGCCTGTTTACAGAGCCTTCTTTTTTCCACAATTCATTCAACTGTGTGTTACGCTCGTTTACATTTTCTATTTTATTGATGTCATCCATTTTTCTATTGCGTTCCTCTAAGGTGGTGCCCTCAGGGAATTGGTTGATATTAATTCCCCGCTGGATATAAGATTTACCGTTTTCATAATATTCATCGTTCAATACCTGGACTACCTGGTCATCTTTATATTTATCCATCGTGAATGACATCCCTGCAACTATTTTTCCATCTTTTTCCTTTGCCTGGTACACCAGGCCGCCGCATTCGTCACCCTGGTCGTTAAAGAAAATAATTCCCGATGGCCTTTCCCTTTTTGGCCATTCTTTGCCATTCATTCTTCCCGGGTGTTGCCTGCTTTCATTACTCAACACCATTCTTGGCTGGTTGTCTTCACCAACAATGGTAATTTTCTTCACCGTAATTTCATCCATATTTTCCCCGCTTCCTTTATTGTTAAAACTGCTGAAAGCCAAAAAAGAAATAAGCAAGGTGACGGACATGGCATAGGTGATAAGAAAATTAATTTTCCGATTGTTTTTAATATCCATTTTCAAGTTGATTTTATTGCGTTTGAATTTTATTGTTGCTGTTATCCATGACAGATGCAGGATCACCTGGCTGCTGGCAATTTCTTTCACCGGAAGCCGGGCGATCGCCAACACCGTTTTAAAGAAAGCTGTACGCTATTGCGCCGTAGGCGGCTGTATTTTCCTGCATTTTTACAATTTGATTGTTGACTAAAATTTCCAGCTTTATTGTTTGGGCTGGATTGACCCCATAGCCTACGGTGACATCATCGTATTTATTCACTGTTTTGGTAATTGTTTTTACAAATGGCAGGGAAGGGTTCGACACATCAGTTGTTCCCCCGGTTTCATTTTTGTAACTAATTATGGTGAGCGGGCCCGTTACAGCGCCGGTTACCCGGTAGGTGATCATTACCTGTTTAGGATAATTACCGGGCGTTGATGAATCATTTTTTTTGCAGGAAACAAGACTAAACAGCGATATGACCACTGTAAAAAAATAAAAAGATCGTTTCATAAAAATTACTGTAAGATTGATGTAAAAATTTAAAAGATTGGAACCCCTGGTTTTGATGCGAAGTTCTCCCGGTTGTTTTTCTTTTACAATACTGATAAATCAGTACTGCTGTAAATACCAGGCCCTTTCCCGGTATGGAGCAATCCTGTTTTAATGTAAGCTGGAACCCTGTTATACGGCAACGTGGCGGGAGGCATTGATTTTAATTTCATAACCGGGCGGTATGGCGAAACCTTTGAAGCGATTTGTTGATCCATAAAACACAACCAGGGTCAGCAACAACCCGAACCATAATACCAAAATAGATTGGTGGCGGGGTGACCATCCAAGAATATCCCGCTTCATTTTTCGTGAATGGATCGCTGCGATATGACCAAAAAACGAAAGAATGGCGAGCGCATAATAGGGTATAAAAAATAAGCTGAAAGGAAAGGTATTGAGGCCCGCCACCCCGAAATAAAAATTTGTATCAAGGTGCAGCAAAAACCTGCCATAAAATAGGGCGCCCACGTGTATGAAACAAAAAAGTGCCAAATAGAAGCCACTCAGCATTTGAAGTTTTTCAAATCCGGTAGTTGCCTTTCTCCGGAAACTACGCAGCAGGATAATCCCGGAAAAAATTTGTGTAACAACGGCCAGCAACAAAACACATTCGGCAAACGGGTTACGATAAACCCTGCGCAGGACATTCATGACCGTGATGTGCCGCCGGGGCCCGTAAATACTCAGGGCATGATTGAAGAGGTGAAATGAAACAAATACCAGCAGTATTATCCCGGCAGCAAAATGCCATTTTGCCGCACTGACCCTTTGTAATTTTTTGTACATGGTAAATTGAGAAACTACCCGGGGCAGGTATTAATTCCGGGCCAGGCTTTGATACATGTGCCACCCGCTTGTATTAAGAAAACATTTTTTATTTTATTCCTACATTAAAACTCAATTCTGTAGCTGATATTGGGAATCACCACTGATGATAAATCTTTATCTGCAGTATGGGTTTGCAGGTTGTACCGGTACCCATAAAAATCAGGCTGGGCAGTGAGATTTAATATTTTTACGGCTATTTCCGTTGACCTGTTCGTTTTATTGATCCTGTAGCTTGCAGTAAGATGAGCATTGAAAACGGGTGGGGCCTGGCGGGAAAAAGCCTGGAATTCATCATAAACAATTTCTTTTTCCTGGTAGGATTGGCGGGCATCCACCGGAGAATAATGATTGCCTCCCTGGATGCTGCACCGGATGTTTAGCCGAAAGACATTTTGTGCCTTTTTACCGGCCTGCCATTCCTTACCTGCCAATGCATTCACAATATAATTGCGGTTATACCTGGTATTGCGCCATACACCATCGCCACCTGTATATTCCGCTTTGAAAAGAGAACCGCTGATAGAAAAGTAGCCTCCTTTTGAAAAATATCTTTCAAAGCTGATGTCCACACCCATATTTCTTCCCTTGCCGGTATTAACCAGGCTCTGCGCAAAGAACCAATCGTCCTGCAGGTTCAGCAGGGAGAAGGAGCTGTCAGCAATCACCGGTACTGAAAATAAGAACTGGCAGTAAGGTTCAACCTTCAGGTGAAAGCGATCACTGATGGTACAATCGTAGCTCAGTACAACATGATGCGCCCTGGTAAAATCCAGGTTGCGGTTCACTTGTGCAGCCCCGGTTTGAAGGTTGTTGTTGAGGTAATAATTCAGGTTTTCCAGGCGGCTGTGTAATCCGTAAGCAATCGCAATACTGTGATGGTTGTTTATTTGCCGCCGGATACCGGCACGGGGTTCGATGGCTGCATGATGATTTAACATAAATAACTGTCCGGATATCCCAATATTCAGCATTGTATTTCCAGACAATTGAAAGGACGAGGCTGAATATGCTGAAAATACAACACTGGTTCCTGATGTATTTACCACGGGTAAAAGTGCGCCGCTGTTGCCGTTCGATTTGAACAGGCCCAGATCGTAATACATACCTGTGACAAGTATGCCGGTTTTGTTAGTGTGCTTTGGGCTGAATTTTTTATTGATAAAAGATGACAAAATAAAATGATAATTCTTAATACTGATATTGCTTTCAGGAGTGAGCAACAGGTTTTGATCCAACTCCTGTTTTTGCCAGGTGCTGTTGTTGGCTGTAGCGGCAATTGTTGTTTTTATAAAACTATTATTGCCGAAAAAGTATTTGTGACTGATACCAGCCGCACCTGCAAATAATTTTATATCATCCTGCTGTTTATCGGTGGCATATTGCCATTCCATACTGTCAGGCTTCGCTTTGGCCCCGGCTTTGTCTGCCAGTGCAATACCCCATATGGTAAAGGTTCCTGATTTTTTTGCAGGGAAATTTAATTTGAATGAAAGGTCCTGGTAACGCAAACTATTTGCATTTTCCGGGAGCAAAGCAGCCAGCAGTGCCAATGTGGAATAGCGGTAATTTACTAGGTACGACGATGAATGCCCGGCTTTAAAAGGGCCTTCTGCAGCCGCATCCAGCCCGGTAACCCCTGCCTGTAATGTGTATTCGTTCCGGTGATAATTACCGGCTTTCATGGCCATGTCAAAAATGCCGGATAATGCATTGTTGTATTCAGCCGGAAAGGCACCGGTAAAAAAATCTGAATTACCCATTACCTGGCTGCTCAGGGCTGTAAGCGTTCCGCCACCGATCATCCGTAAATCAGAAAAGTGATTTGGGTTCGGAATTTCAATGCCCTCCATTTTCCATTGGAGAAATTTAGGTGCATTGCCACGTACAATAATGCCATTGTCATTTGAGTTGGAAGTAACACCGGCAAAAGTGGTGGCCAGCCGGGCAGGATCATCAAACCCGCCGGCATAATTCCTGGCTTCCTCCACCCTGATTATACCAGCACTTACAGTAGCCATCCGGTTCAGGCTCCTTCTCTTATCCAACACCGGCTTTAAAATTACTTCAGCCAAATTCCCTGTATTCTGTTTAACAGGAATAACCAGCGCTGTTTCCTTACCTGAACCAACCATCACATCACTGGTGATACTGGCATTATATCCTGCGGCCGTAACACGGATACTATACCGGCCTACCGGTAATTGCAGGTCGAAATTCCCCGTGCTGTCTGCCACTGCTGTGAGGGAACTGCCCGTGAAAAATATGTCGGCGGAAGCAAACCCGACCGGGCTGCCGGAAGCTTCGTCTGTTACAAGAACACGAAGGGTTTGCTTGGGCTGGGCATGAACAGGTTTGGTAAAAATTACGAGTACCGTGATAAAAAAAAATCGCATCATCTTGGCTGGAATTGAAAGCGCAAATGTCTTCCTGATCCCAGACCGGGGCAATACTGATTTATCAGTAAAAACTAATTAAGAAGTCCTAATTTGGATGCAAAAATCACCGCTTCGAAAGAGTTGTTGGCATCCAGTTTCTCCAGCACCCTTTGCCGGTGCGTATTTACAGTGTGCAAACTAATCGCAAGTTTATCAGAAATCTCTTTACTCAATAAACCCTGCTTTACCAGCTTGAGAACCTCTAATTCTCTTTTGGTCAAGGTTAATTCAGCTTTTTGTGGAATCTCAATCGGTATTACATTGCCGGTTCTGAAATTTAGTAACTGGCATTTAACAGGACTGTTATCGTCCTGGTTAGGCGATACATCAACAATACTGAGCATGAGCCATACCTGTCCCTTCCTATCCAGTTCCAGTACCTGGTATTGTTCAATAATCCTGACGTACTTACCCTGGGCATTTAACATGCGGTATTCATCGATCACCTTGTGATTCAGCTTTTCGTCGATCGAAAAAGCATTGAACATTTTCAGCAGGGAAATACCGTTTACAGCCAGCTGTATCTTTTCCTCCGGGTGAATTTTGCTGTCGAAAAAAAGATAATTCAGTTGCTTATAATCAGCAGGATCATACCCCAGTAATTTTCCGAAATTGGAAGAATAAAACACACTCTCCTTTTTATTTAAATCAAATACATGCACCCCGGAATTACTGACCTCAGCCATTAACTGCAGCTTTTTAATATGATCCGGCACAACTGCATGGTTTAAATCCTCTTCGGAAAATTGAAATTCTGATAAGAACTTAAAGAAAATATCTGCCGTATTGTTTTGTTGATCCATAATAGCTTACCAGTAGTTTGAAAATAATTGATAAAGGAGCCACAAACCTAATTCAAAAGAAACAACTGTGCCACCAGCCATCATTTCAGAGAGCATTGATAAGGCAGGAACGGTACCAATGTCTTTGTCTATGCTTTGTAGTCATCCAGGTTAATGAGTGATTAAGACGGCAGCTCCCGGCAATAGCTCCGTTGTTGCACCGGGTAAGAGCTGGATACTCCTGCAGGCAACCTGCTCACCGGGTTGGAGGACAAGGGTAAATGGCGTAGCAGCCGGGATGATGACATTACTTTCTGCATCGGGCACAAAAGCGGGGCTCCAGTTAGCAGCGGTATTCCAGTCAGCACTAACTACACCGGCCCATGAATAATTAAGACAAACCAGCCGGAATGACTGCCCTGATTGCGTTGTTGCCTCTGCGTTTAGCAACAGCGATAAGGTATCGCCTCTATTCAATGCGATGGTTCCCAGCAACACCGCCCCCACTCCATTGCGTGCCAGGCAGGTCCAACCGCTGTTAGTACAGGCATCGCTGTTTACCCGGTAATAATACCCGATATTGTTTGCATTCACAGCAGCGCTTACACTCCTGACCTGGTAGGCTGCAGTGGCCGGAGCGATAAACCTGTATAGCTTTTCCTGCCCACCCTGGAATGAAGAAGGACTGCAACCCTGTCCGTTCATGCCATTTGGAAAGAGCGGATTACCAAAACCTTTGGCCGTGAATTGTACAGTATCTGACAGCCGGACATTGGTGACACTGTCGCAGAAATTTACTGCACAAGAAATGGTGAATGACTGGGAAGAAGCGCCTACGGCTTCTGCATTCAATAACATCAGAATCGTATCTCCAGCGTTCCAGTTAAACGCAGCTAATGCGGCAGCAGCCGTGCTGTTACGTGAAAAGCAGGTCCAGTTGCTATTGCTGCAGCTATTGTCGTTGATCTTATAGTAGTAACCAACGTAGTTGCCGTTTACAGATGCCCCCACATTATTAACCTGGTATGTACCATCGGCCGGTACTACAAAACGGTAGATACTCTCCTGGCCACCCTGTGAGGAAGAAGGACTGCATCCCTGCCCGTTCATTCCATTCGGAAAAAGAGGATTACCAAAACCATTGGCCGTAAAATGGGCTGTATCACCGCAGGTAATATTACTGATGTTGTCACAAACATTTACTGCGCATCCTATGCTGAACGATTGCGAAGTAAATGAAGTAGATTCCGCATTCAACAGCAGTAATAATGTATCACCCACGGAAAGATTGATACCTGCCAGCGAAGCACTGCTGCTGTTATTACGGGCAATACATATCCAACCGGCAGTACTGCAACCCCCGGCATTTACCTTGTAATAATACCCAACGTAATTACCATTCACCGAAGCGCTGTTTACATTCACCTGGCAGGTACCTGCAACGGGCGAAATAAAGCGGTAAATACTTTCCTGTCCGCCTTGTGAAGTGGAGGGACTGCAACCCTGTCCGTTCATGCCATTTGGATAGAGCGGATCTCCAGCTCCATTGGATACAAAACTATAAATAGTACCACATGATATATCCTGCACTGCGGCACAAGGATCGGCTACAGCCCCGGCACTGTAAAATACAAGGGCTAAAAAAAACACTATTGGCTTCATGAGAACACTTAAAAAATTCAGGTCTGCAAAATAATTTAATCTCACATACGGAATTCAGGAAGATATTGATAAAGCCCGAACAATTTGATAGACGGCGCCCGAGAAGAAAACAAACGGAAATATCCATCAACAGATTTCGATGATCACCTGGCTGATCACGATCGCCCATGCCAGTGGCACCCCGAAGGGACTGAACCCATTGATTGTGGTTGATGCCATTGATCTTTCTTTCTTACTTACTCAGCGTATAACTCATCCAGCCGGTTAGTGATCTTTTTTTCTTTTTCAGCATACTCTCTATGCCATAAGCCCTTCCTTTACCGAAAAGCGATTGCGACTCCACCGTTTCATTTAAAAATAAATCAGCACCATTCCTGTAATCCAGAACATTCTCCATCTCTTTATAGTAGGCCTCCGCGGTAAACTCATAAGCATTCATTAGCAGGTTGGCGTAGTAGCCAAGACTTAGCTGGTTACTGATTTGTGGCTTAATGATGTTACTGGTGCCCGCCCATTTGTCCAGTGGATTTGAGCCATTGTAATTGGTGATTTGGTGCATGTACTGGGCATTGCGTGTATAGGCTGCTTGAGGGATGTATTGGCGTTTACCATATAGCCAATAGAAATTCTTGGTTCAAGGTTGCAGTAGGTTCCGCCCCACCCGTTGGTATTTTAAAAAAAAGAAAGATTACTTTCTGTCACCAGCCAACTGTTCCTTTTACCAGGGATCAACTTCTCCAGTATTTGTTTGGAATGCTTCCCCATCTGCATCCCTCTTTATTGATCACCAGCGGGCAGGCAATGCACGCAGTTGCCGGCGTCTTTTAGCGAAGTTTTTTTATAAGTATCCTGTACGCCAGCACTGCGGGCACCACCCAAAGGGAGGCCAGCGATTTATTGGCCGGGTCAGAAATCAACCCAAAACTGAGCGCTGCCAGCAGGAAGGCAAGGGAGAACCCGATCACCAGGATCTTTCTTTTCTGCAGGTCATGCCGGGGCTTCTTCATATCCGTATTGATACGCAGGCCGGGCCTTTGTACAACAATATAATGCTGCAGCAGGAATTGAGTGATCATACATAACAGGATTACCCCGAAGTAAATGAAAAAACCAAAGGAGTTACTATGACTTCTTGTGAGGATGGAGGCGCTGAACGGAAATAGTCCGATAAAGAACAACAATAATAAATTACGCACCACCAGTCCTCCATCATAGTCCTTTACAATACTGAAAATTTTTAAGTGGCGGTACCAGATATTTCCGATGAAAAAAAAGCTGACGATATACGCAAGAATCACAGGGGCCAGTTGCCGGAGCCCGTGCAGTAAAGATTCATTGGAAAGCCGTTCCTCTGTCTCAGGAATTTTTATCTCGATGGCCATCAGGGTGATCACGATCGCAAATACTGCATCGCTGAACAGGATCATACGTTCAAGTTGAAATTCCTTTTTTATTTCTTCGCCGGAAATAGCGTGATCGGTATTGCTCATGTAAAGGTGATTTAATGCCCGGTTGTTGAAAGCAGGAATGAAGATAAGAACTACCGGTTATATTTCTCACCGTGTTGCAGGGCTACTGCCCGGCTCAGCCAGGAACAGGCACAAGCCAGTAGTGCTTATTACTAAAGAACGCTCACCTGCGGCGTCATCCGGCATAACGTGGGTACAGCATTTTGCCAGTGTTGTTCGTTGGATGTGGGAGTGCATTGATGTCTCCGGTACTCTTCCTTGTATCGCTTTGTTTTCTCTCGTTCAACCTGCAAAAAAACTTCATACAACAGAACCATCACGTACTGGCTGAAATTGATGATCCCGGTTGCTTATTGCAATGGCCAGCTTGTGTTGGATATTTCAAATTGTCTTTACCTTGTCAAAACACTGAAATCCTTGACCAAAAGTTTTAGAGCGGCCGAATCAATGGCAAATAAATTCAGCCCTGTAACAACCCGTCATTCCGGGTAACAATACTATTTCATTTGTGCTGCCAGTTTTTGCAGGTACTGTGTCCAGCCCCCTGAGCAGGCTTCATAACACTCAAACGCCGGCACCAGCCCCTCGTGCAGGAAGGTTACGCTGGTACGGTCACCCTGCTGTTCCAGTGTAAAGCTGATCGTGGTGCCGGTCCACTCGTTGGTATTGTTTAAAAAAGAAAGATTACTTCCTGTCACCAGCCAACTGATCCTTTTACCAGGGACTGACTCCACCAGTTTTTGCCTGGAATGATGTACTCCATCAGCAGCGCTGAAAGAAAATTCATCACCGGGCTGACTGCTGTTGCCATCAATTACTTCGCCATATACGCCCATCCACCAGTTACGTGGCTCGGCCAGGAAATGAAATAAATCCAGGCTGTTTTTGGAGCTGGAGAAACTGAAATGAAATGACTGTTCGCTCATATTGATTATTTTTTGAACAACACCAACTGTCCTGAGTGGTATTGCAGGTGAGAGGTCCTGGTAATGATAATATTCAGTTTGTTGCGATGGGGTTCTTTTACAAAATCATCTTCCGCAACGGCAGTGTGGCGGCTGAACCATTCATCCGTACTCAACACAGCAAATTTTTCCTGCATCAGTTTGTTTTGTTGTGTCCACATTTCCCGGAGGGATGCAGCGGCAGGAATATCAGCCACGGTTTTATCTGCCTGTTTAATAAAAGGTTCATTCAATGAAGGAAAGCATTTTTCTCCCATGCCTAAAAGGATGAGCATGTCGTCGTGAACAGCCACCAGGTGCCCCAGGAGGTACACACCGCGGTTTTTTCCCGGCGCAATTTCCTGTTGCAACTGCTCGTCACTTAACTGGTCTAAAATTTTGTTGAAGGCCAGGATAGAACCATTCCACCTGTCCAATACCATTTTTACGGCGATTGTTGCCTGTGTCATTTTACTGTATTTAAGAAGTTGAAAATTATACCAGGAAGCATTGCTGTTGTTGAAAAAAAAATCCCGGCACGTTTACAAAGCAAAACTATTGTCCATATCACACATTCAAGCTGTGCCAATCAGACAATATAAG
>CAYVLT010000094.1:0-14303 GCA_964452405.1 uncultured Ferruginibacter sp. | reverse complement strand
AGGGTGGGCTTTGCTGATTTTTGTGGCTACCTGGCTGGTGGTTTCGATACCTGGTTGAATGCCGGTGAGCCCGTGGATATGGTGATCAATATTGAAGCGGATGAATTTGCGATGGATATACCGCACGACAGTAAATTACTGGCGGTAGATGTGCGCAAGGAAAATGAATTTGCCGAAGGCCATGTAAAGGGTGCTGTAAACATTCCATTGAACGACCTCCACGATTCAGCCATGATTGCCGGGCTGGATGATGATCAAAACTTATACATGTACTGCGGCGGGGGGTATCGTAGCGTGATCGCTGCCTCTCTAATAAAAAAGCAGGGTATTCACAACCTGCGCAATGTGGCTGGTGGCTGGACAAAGATCAGGGAGGAGAAAAAAATTCCAACTGAAAAGGAAGCAAGCGTACTTAACTAGGCAAGGGCCGGTTATCGATCCATAATTTTTCGAGTCTGTTGTTATATTCGTGTCTCCAGCGGCGATGCGACCACAGGTAATTATCTGGCTGCCTGCGGATGCAATCCTCTAAAAAATCACGGTATTGCCTGGTAAGCTCCCCGGGCTCGCAGGTTGCTGCATTTTCTGTTACAAGCGTGGGTTCAAAATGATAGTGGCCCCTTTTCTTTTTTACGAAGTTTACAAAAACCACCGCTGTATTATTTTTCAGGGCGCCTTTATCTGGTCCCATGATAAAGGGTACCGGCTTGCTGAAAAAATACATCCAATACCCGGTATCAGGACTTGTATTTTGATCGGCAGCCAGGCCAATGCTGTACTGTGATTTAAAATACTGGTGCATGGCTGTTCTGAATTCTCGGGTTGATACGAGCCTGGTACCAAAACGTGATCTCAGGTCAAAAAAGATCCTGTTCACTGCCTTGTTAGATAAGGCCTGGTAAATACCGATCCATGGAATTGACATGTGCCTTGCCACCACCCAATTTCCATACTCCCAGTTCATCTGGTGGCCGCTGTGCATCTGGATGCTTTTACCTTTCGCCACCAGGTCGTCAATCACGGTCATATCCATGCTGCATTTTTTACTGAACGTGGCGGCACTCATGCTCAGCATTTTTATTGATTCAATAAACGTATCAATAAGGTTGCGGTAGAATTTTTTAGCGATGACATTTTTTTCGGCTTCTGTTTTTTCAGGAAACGCAATGTTGAGGTTACCCAATACTATTTTTTTGCGGTACCCGAAAACATGGTAGAGCACTACGTACACAACATCGCCAATGCCATACAGAATAAAAAAAGGCAATAGGGAGAAGAGGTATAAAAAACCATAAATGAGGTAATACATTCCCTGCTGATTTAAAGTACAATATTCTGTGTCATGCTGCTTTTGGCAGGGTAATCGGTGTTAAAATGAAGACCGCGGCTTTCGTGCCTGAACTCGGCGCATTTCACCACCAGGTAGGCCACAGTTATCATATTCCTCAATTCACACAACTGCGGGGAAACGATTGTTTTTTTGTAAAGCTCTTCGGTTTCTGAATACAACAGGTCAAGCCGCTTCATAGCACGGTGTAAACGATCATTGTTCCTTACAATGCCCACATAATCGCTCATCAACAGTTTCAGTTCTTTCACGCTTTGGGTGATCAGGATCATTTCTTTGGGCGCATTGGTACCATCGGCCTTCCAGTCGGGTATAGCACCTTCCAATCCTCCACCGCCTGCGGGCCAGGAAGCTTTGCTGAGGCTGATGTTCTGCACCGCATCCTGGTAAGCCCGGTGCGCAAATACCATGGCTTCCAGCAGGCTGTTGCTTGCGAGGCGGTTGGCACCATGCAGGCCGGTGCTGGCACATTCGCCGGCAGCATACAGGTTACTGATACTGGTTTTCCCCCATTCATCTGTTTTGATTCCACCGCAACTGTAATGTGCGGCCGGCGCCACCGGTATCATGTCTTTGGTAATGTCGATACCAATACTGAGGCATTTTTCGTAGATATTAGGAAAGTGCTCAATAAATTTTTCTTTGCTGAAATGCCGGCAATCGAGGTACACATGCTCTGTACCATTTATCTTCATTTCATTATCAATGGCGCGGGCCACAATATCCCTGGGTGCCAGGTCTTTTCTTTCATCATAGCGTTCCATAAAAGCTTCGCCTTTATGGTTACGTAAAATGCCCCCATCGCCCCTCACTGCTTCCGTGATCAGGAAGCTCTGTCCTCTTACGCCCGCTTCATATAGGGCGGTAGGATGAAATTGGATGAACTCCATATTTTCAATCCTTCCTTTAGCCCGGTACACCATCGCCACACCATCACCGGTAGCAATGGCCGGGTTGGTGGTGGTGCGGTACACCTGGCCGTTACCCCCGGTAGCCAGTAGGGTGATGGAAGAAATTATTTTTTCAATTTTATTGGTTTGAAGGTTGAGTACATACACACCATAACATTCAATATCCGGCGTGCTTTTGGTAACCAGGTAACCCAGGTGATGCTGTGTGATGATGTCGAGTACAAAGCAATGACTCACGAGTTCGATATTTGAACAGCGCCGGATGGCTTCGAGCAGGGCCCGTTCCATTTCCTGGCCGGTAACATCTTTGTGATGCAGGATGCGGTATTCACTGTGCCCGCCCTCTTTGCCTAATTTAAAGTCACCATCGGGTTCTTTGTCAAAGCGGGCACCCCAGTCGATAATTTCCCGGATGCGCTTAACGCCTTCTTTTACCACAATTTCCACGATATGCCGGTTGCATAAACCATCTCCTGCAATGAGTGTATCGTCAATATGTTTTTCAAAACTGTCTTTGTCAAAATCCATTACGCCGGCAATGCCTCCCTGCGCATACTTGGTATTGGTTTCATCACTTTGTGTTTTAGTGAGCACCATTACTTTTTTATCCGGGCAATCCTGTGCCACTTTAAGTGCATAGGTTAACCCGGCGATGCCGCTTCCGATAACAAGAAAATCTGTCTGCATGCAGTTGAAATAAAAATTAAAAAATTCCAGGATCAGGGAAGAAAATAACTCCGCACCGGTTTACGGGCAATTGTTTTCCTTCTTTCAATTATCCACCCAGGCTTCATTCGCCTTCAGCAGGTTGATGAGTTCATCCACAGCAATATTACTGTCAATATTCCGCTTCACCACTTCCTTTCCTTTGTACAGGGTTATTTTACCGGGCCCGCTCCCCACGTATCCAAAATCAGCATCAGCCATTTCGCCGGGTCCGTTCACAATGCATCCCATAATGGCGATCTTAACACCTTTGAGGTGATGGGTGACGGCCCTGATCCGGGCGGTGGTTTCCTGCAGGTCGAACAACGTACGGCCGCAACTCGGGCAACTGATATATTCTGTTTTTGATATCCGGGTACGTGTGGCCTGCAGTATTGAAAAAGCTGTGTTATTGGTGAACTGGTAAATGTCGTTCACCTCCAGGTAAGTGCGGCCGGTGGTTTGTATGTTTTCCATCTGTGCATTGCCACTGTAACCAAGGCAGATACCATCTCCAAATCCATCTACAAACAAGGCTCCTGTTTCTGCCGCAAAATGGATCAGGTGTTCATCAGGAGTATGATGGTGGCTGTCTGTGATTAATATCACCGGGTTGTTGATCTGCCTGTTGTGCAGCTCGATGAACATGCGGCGAACGCTCTGCATGGCATTTGTATTGGTACTGCTGAGGCAGAGTACTGCGGATGGGTTGTTGGCCAGTGCTTCTAAAAAGGTAAAATCATTCACCGGTGTCTGGTCACTGAAGCAATCGATCATGACAAAATTCAGGTCGGGATGTTGTTGCTCTGCTTCCGCAAAACCTTTGTCTGAAAAAATCGGAACATATTTTCGGTTATCGCTTACCGTTAGCCATGCTGCAGGATACACAATCACTTTTAAAGTGCCCGGTAATTCAAAATTCAACAGTTGGTGGCCGGTAAAAACATAATCCGCAGCGCTGTCGCCGATGGTCCATTTGTCGGTTACAGCATCGTATTGATAGCCGATACTTTTGAGGTGCCCGGGTTCTATTGTTGCAATCTTACTGAGGTCGGCAATCACCACAGGTACATTTTTCCCGCCTATATTTCCTGCTTCGAATGTGCCGGCTCTCCTGTACTCAAAAGGGTTGTAAGGCATTACTGAGATGGCTGGAACGGCAGCGTTTGATGAATGCTCCCGCTGCCCGTATCTTTTCACAAGATCCCTGCATACCGGGATCTCAAATTCAGGATCTTCCGTCAGGCTCACCCTGATCGTATCGCCGATACCATCTTCGAGCAGGGTGCCGATGCCGATCGCTGATTTTATTCTTCCATCCTCGCCATCGCCTGCCTCGGTTACGCCCAAATGCAAAGGGTAACATTCCCCAAACTCTTCCATCATATGATTCACGAGCAGGCGGTAGGCCTGCACCATCACCAGTGGGTTACTGCTTTTCATGCTGAGGAGGATATTGTGATAATCTTCACCGCGGGCAATGCGTAAAAATTCCATGGCGCTTTCCACCATCCCAATGGCACTGTCGCCATACCGGCTCATAATACGATCGCTCAGGCTGCCATGATTGGTGCCGATACGCATCGCCGTACCATGCTCTTTACAAATTTTTACCAAGGGGGTAAAACGCTCCCTGATTCTTTCAATTTCCTCCGCATATTCCGCATCGGTGTATTCCAGTTGCTCAAATTTTTTCTTATCTACATAATTGCCGGGATTCACCCTTACTTTTTCAACGATCCGGGCTGCGATCTCAGCTGCATTGGGTGTAAAATGAATATCGGCCACCAGGGGGGTGTTGTATCCTCTTTTTCTTAGTTCATCTTTGATCTGTTGCAGGTTCTCAGCTTCTTTTTTGGAAGGAGCGGTAATACGTACCAGTTCTGCACCGGCTTCGATGCAGCGGATCGATTGCTCAACTGTGGCAGCCGTATCCATGGTATCGGTGGTGGTCATGGTCTGCACCCTGATGGGGTGACCGCCGCCAATGAGTAAACCGCCCACGTTTACGGTTCTTGTTTTTAATCTTTTATAAGTTGTGAGGGATTCACAATAATACATAGTTGAATTTTTGAAGCTGTACCGGATGCCAAAAATAACAATAATGCAGGGAGAATGTTGCTTCATTCTGGCAGCAGGCTGCTGCAATAAGTGCAGAGCCTTTTTTCTTCCCTGTCAACTGTTGCGATAGATCCACGTGCATCATTCATGAGGCAGGCGGGGTTTTTATCGCAATGTTTCAATCCAAGATTATGTCCTGTTTCATGGAGGAGTACTTTTATAAAACGGGCGCTGAATGTTTTTGGTGAGTTGCAGTGTAAACGGTGGGTGGATATGATGCAGGCTTTACCCGGACGATAACCCAATCCAAATATTCCCCAATCCTGTCCATACGCGTTAGTGGTGGAAATATCCTTTTGCGTAATGCCGATCACCGTTTCACAATTATTGGGGAGTGATGTTAGCTGGAATTTCGGCAGGCTATCTGCTTTGTAACGATGCCGGGGTGCGTAATATGCGGTGGACGGCAGTTGTTGAGGAGCAAGGATAACCGCTTCGCAGTGGTAAAAAGTTGAAACCTCCCAGGTGGCTGATTTCAATAGCAGTGTATCAAAGTTTTCATATAGTACAAAAGCCATCCGCCAACATTCAGCAGGATGTTGAACTACCAATGCTGACTTTGTTACCGGGGAGTTGCAGGAAAACAAAGAGATGGCTGTTATCCATACGATACAACAACGCATCACCAGTCTTTATCGGGTTTATTCGGGCTGTTTGCATCCACCTTCCGAAGCCGGTCCTGCAGGTTTTTCTCCTGCTGCATCAATGCTTTTAGTTTTTCTTCGGCTTCTTTTTTTGTCATTTTTGAAGGCTGCGGCTTAGGCTGGTCTTCTTTTTTTGGTTGCTGCTGTTTTTTATCCTGGTTCTTTTGTTTGTCCTGTTTCTCTTTTTGTTGCTGTTGTTGTTGCTTTTGTTGCAACAATGCTTTTTGGAGGTTCAACCGGGCATCATCATCTGCCGGATTCAGGCGCAGGGCATTCTTATAGGCATCAATGCATTCAGCGAGTTTTTTATTGTTCTGCAATACCACACCCTTATTGTACCAGGCACCTGCTTTGTCAACATCATTCCTGCTGCCGGCAATGGCAGCATCATAAGCTTTCAGGGCTTCCTCTGTTTTGTTGTTTTTGTATTGGGCATTACCAAGGTTGTACTGGGCATTGGTGTCAAACGGATTTTTTTCCACTGCCTTTTTATAATTGTCTGCTGCGGCCTGGTATTGATCTTTGTTATAGGCCTGGTTGCCCTGCCTTATCAAATCATTGCTGCTTTGTGCTTTAGCCGGCTGCGCTGAAAACAGCGTTAGCAGCAGCAGGAGGGTAGCGCCCGCCAGCGACATGTTTTTTTCACCTGGCACCTGCGATGCTTTAGTATCAGGTTTTTTTTCAGAGAGCAGCAGTTCGGTCAATAATAACAGCAATGCAATACCGAGCAACCAGGGAAAGTAATGGCGGTAATTCATCAACGCGGTTTCTGTGATGCTGTGCTGGCCCATGGTACGTAACTGCCCTTCAATTGCGTTGGCCACATCATCGGGGTTAGTGAAAAGCTGGTACAAGCCTCCTGTTTTTGCGGCAAGTCCTTTCAGTTCTGCCTCATTGAGTTTGGTGATCACCAGTTTTCCGTCAACGTCTTTTTTCAGATCGCCGGTGGCCGGATCTTCAATGGTGGCACCTTCGGGAGAGCCAATGCCCACAGTGTTGATCATAACTCCTTCTTCGGCTAAAGAGGTAGCCAGCTTTTGTGCCCCTTCATCATGATCTTCCCCATCGCTGATGAGCACGATCGCTTTGTATTTTTTTTCTTTGCTGTTGAATCCAGCGTAGCACATTTTAAGTGCATCGCCGATCACGGTACCCTGCGTGGGAACAATATCCGGGCTGGCAGTGGAGAGATACATCTTGGCCGCGGCATGGTCAGAAGTGAGTGGCATCTGCAGGTAGGCTTTTCCTGCAAACACCACAATGCCGATGCGGTCGTCGGGCATTTTATCAACCAACCTTGAAATCAGTTGCTTGGCACGTTCAAGCCTGTTGGGCTTAATATCCTGCGCCAGCATGCTTTTGCTAACGTCTAATGCAATCATCACGTCAATGCCGTTGCGCCTGATATTGCTGTTGCCGGTGGGAGTTCTCGGGTTGGCAAGGGCGATCACGCTAACAATAAAAGCGGATACAATGAGTAAGAATTTTAAGAAGAATTTTTGCGGACTGTAGTCCTTGGTAAGTTGCTGTACCAAACCTGCATCGCCTATCTTTTTTACCCGTGCTTTTTTCCACTGCAGGTAATATACAAACCCGGCGATCATAAAAGGAACAGCGATTAAAGCGAATAAATATTCTATGTGTTGAAAAGTCACGATCGTAAGCATTGAATAAAAAAATAATCCTTCACCCTGCAAATGCCGGTACACAATTTACCGGTATTCACAAATCGTTCCAAACCGCCCTCATACTATAACAGAAAAATAAGTGTTTTGGAAATGGGAGCGGTGCCGGTATTGTTAATTTTTATTTTTTCCCTTCAAAGAAGCCATAATGCTTTAAAATATTTTTCAGGATATTGATACGGGCGGTTCGTATGTCGAAATTCTTTTCCGGGGTTTTTATCAATAGTGCAAAGAAGTAAGGATGCATGTTCTCTTCCACCCAACCCACAACCCAGCCAATGTTGCCGCCCTTTTCATCGAAGCCCCACCCGGTTTTGTAGGCCAGCGTGTACAGCGTGTTGCTTTCCTGCATCATTACATCCCTCACAATTTGCTGGGTGCGTTTTTGAAATGGTAATTGATCAAAATAAAGACGTTTTACCAGGCCGAGTTGTTCATCGGGAGAAATTTTAAGGCTGTTATCAAGCCAGAAGCTGTCGATGCGGTTACCCAATTGCTGGTTACCATAATGAAGGCTATCGATCCAGTGTTGCATGGTATCTTTTCCAATGCGCCTTGCCACTTCCTGGTAATAAGGCACAGCGCTTACTTTGAAAGCTTCTTCCATGCTCAGGTCTTTATTCCAGTCTTCGTTCCATCGCTTAACCCCGTCCCATTTGATCACCATCTTTTCATCGGTGATCCTGTTGGTTTCAAGACCGATCAAACTGTTTACAATTTTAAAAGTGGAAGCAGGGGTAACCCTTGCAGTATCCAACGCCATATTGTAAACCGTTACTTTTCCATCTCCATTGTTGAAGAGCGTAAAGCAGCCATCTACCTTGTTGTTATCAAAATATTTTTTGAGACTGTCATCGAGCTTTGCTTTATTAACGGAGCAGGAGCACAAAAAAATACCGGAGGCAAACACAAGTAAGAGAGTTGTTAACCGGGTTGGGCGCATAATACTGTTCATGGTTGCTAACATATTTACTGGTTTTTTTTCCGGTAGGCGGCAGCCGCTTCGAGGGCTTCATAAAATTCCGTTCCGTATTTTCTCACCAGTGATTCTTTTAGAAAAACATATACCGGCACTTTTAGTTTTTTGCCGAGGCTGCAGGCAGCTTTACACAGATCTTCCCGGGGCTCGTAGTTTACAAATTCAGTCTGCTTATTTTTACTGAGTTTTATACGAACCGGGTAAAGGTGGCAACTGATTGGCTTTTTCCAGGACACTTTTCCTTCATTATAGGCCTGTTCTATGCCGCATTTCACGATGCCGTTTTCATCTACGATACCATACACACATATTTTGCTGGTGATGGTAGGCGTAACCCAGCCAAATTCCTTATCATACACATACCGTCCCTGGCGTTCAATTTCCATCCTGTTTTCTTCCGGCAGGTAGGGTAGCACGGCTTCATACACTTCATTGATATTGTCCAGCTCGTCTACAAGCAGTGGTGCACCGGCATCGCCATCCACGCAACAACCGCCTTTGCACTTGTTGAGGTCGCAAACAAATTGCTCGTCGATGAGCTCGTCGCTCACAAGTTTATTGTCGATCGCTATCATGCCGGCAAAAGTAGGAACAAATAGGTGGGCAGCCTCTAAAAGAAACTGAATTATTTGTGCTACCGCCGGCAGAAAAAAATTACATGTACTAAAGTTTTACACCTGTAATAACGCTTATGATAAGGAAATACTACCTGTTGATTCTTCTGTTCGGACTGGCGTATATGCTTGCCATGGCCCGGGTGGGAGCCGCTGTTGAGTGGGAAAAAATTATCGGTGGTTCAAAAGACGATATCGCAAATGATGTCCTGCTCATGTCCAACGGTGGTTATGTGATTGCCGGAACTTCAAAATCAAATGATGGAAACGTAAGTGGGCATCATGGAAGCACCGATCCCACTGATGCCTGGGAAAAGAAAATGAATTGGGGTGGTCATAGTTTGCCAGTTGCCACCACCAGGATGATCATACCGGCTAACACTGCTCATCTGCCGGTGTTAAGGAGCAAAGCAATTTGTTACCAGGTAAAGCAGGATGCAACGGCAGTGTTAACCATAGCAGCCGGCTACCAGCTAACGGTAACGGGTAATGAAAAGGAAACCGGGTGATCAGCATTTAAACACCGGGGTGGTGATATCATGATAAAATAAAAATGTCCAGTGCTCTGCGTGTGCCTGCTGCCACCATTGCTGCCTCAGTTCCATACAACGTTTGCCATCATAATCGTATTTGGCAATGAATTTACTTTTCATCTGGTTCAGTTGGGGAGCAACATCAGCGCCGAAAAAAAGTTTTTCTCCATCTTCTTCAATAGAGAATACCTGGTGAAAAGGGCAATGCCCGCCGGTTACCTGGTAGTGGATGTAGTCATCAATGGTGCCATCCGCTTCTGTAAATATCACTTTGTCCGACTGGTTCAGAATGTCAAAATCAGCGGGCGTATAGGAAGCGTTGCCTTTTTCATTGGCAAAGTCAAACTCATTCCTGTTCACATAGTAAGTTGCGGCGGGGAAACTTAAAAACTGCTGTTGCAGGATCTCGTCATTTTTGCAAACACCTCCTGAATGATCCTTGTGTAAATGACTCAACAACACTTTGGTAACATCCATCGGGTTAATATCATTGTCGAGCAAATTCTGGTGTATCTGCAAAGTGCCGCCCGGTGTACTGAATCCAAGGCCGGTATCCAACACCAGTACATCATTTTTGGTGATGATGCAGAAGGGCTGCACTTCCACGAGCAGGCTTCCCACCGGTCGCTGTTGCAGGTCGTCCTTCCCGGTATCAAACGGGATAAATTGTTTCGTTTTATCAATGGTAAAACTGCCTTCGCTTAACGGAATTATTTTCATGAACGGGTCCCGCCGAGGGAATTTTAAAATCCTGTACTGTAACAGGATGGTTTAAAAATAATGCCTGCAAAGCTACTATAAAATGGGCTGGTGCAGGGTATCGGTGAAGCGTTACCTGAGTACCATCTGCCGGTCGGCATCTAATTTTATCAAAATAAAAATGAGGATGGTAAAAGTGATGAGGGAAGAGCCGCCATAACTCAGTAACGGAAGCGTGATGCCGATCACCGGCGCCAGCCCGATGGTTACACATATATTTACCACCACGTGAAAAAATAAAATGCTCGCCACACAGTAGGCATACACACGGCTGAAAGTACTGCGCTGCCGCTCCGCCAAAAAAATGATCCGCAATATCATTCCAAGATAGATGAGCAACAGGGTTACACAGCCGATAAATCCAAAGTTTTCGCCCACAGAGGTAAAGATGAAATCGGTGTGTTGTTCAGGCACAAAATCTCCCTGTGTTTGTGTTCCTTTTAAAAAGCCTTTTCCTGCAAAGCCACCGGAGCCAATGGCGATCTTGGATTGCTTAACATTGTAGTTCTGTTGTTCGCTCTTCCGTTGTTTAATTTTTAATTCTTCGGGGGAGAGGGTTTCAACGGCGTTTTTATCCGCAAAGGGATTGTCAACACCCACCATGCTGAAGATACGGTCGGCCTGGTACTGTTTGAAAACATGTTTAAAAGTGAAAGGGATGGCAACACCCACAAACAGGCAGCAAAATAACCAGGAGCCCACCACCACCAGCAACAGTTTATTGTTGCGCCTTACCTGCCGCCGGTTGAAATAAAGAATCAGTGCTGCCAGCATGGTAAAGGTAATGAGCAGGGTTTTGGTGGTGAGCAACAGGGAAACCACCAGCAATACACCCATCGAAGCGCCGAAAATGAGATAGCCTGGCGGAAGGCCTTCGCGGTACATGGGAATGAGAAAGGAGAAATACACCAATGCCAAACCTGTTTCACCCTGAAGGATTGATAAGGCTGCCGGGCTAAAAGCGATGGCGGCGGCAATCAACTGCGCCCGCGGTTTTTCAAAATCCGTTTCCTGCATGGATAAATATTTTGCCAGTGCCAGTGCTGTAAAAATTTTGCACAGCTCTACCGGTTGCAGGTTCATGAAACCCAGTGGTATCCAGCTTTTGGAGCCTTTGATCTCTTTGCCCACCACAAAGGTGGCTAATATGAGCAGGATGCCAACCATATAAGAAAGGTTAGCGGTTGCCGTAAAAAACTTACTGTCTGTAAGCAGGATAAAGGTGGCGATTACGATGCAGGCAAAAAAGAAAAAAAACTGTTTGCTGTAATTTTTTTTGAACCCGAGAAAACTCTGGATCACCGGGTCGGTGCTTTTGTATTCCACTGAAAAAATACAGACGAGGCCAATCATAACCAGGATGGCAAAAAGCCACACCATCAGCCAGTCAACGCCTTTCCCTATCTCTGGTTTTTTTTGATACATAATGATCCTTTTTTTTCACGGCCATTCAAATGGCGCCTGCTTAAATTTTTATAGTGTCTTTTGGTTCAGGTTTCTTTTTGTCATCCGGCAAAGCGGCATCTTGTTTCAAAGACGATTTTTTATTGCTGCTGTCTTTCTGCGGCAACGCATCTTTCGACACATCCTTGTCTTTTTTCAGTTTGTCAAATGCATCATTCTCATCTTCTTCATCAATGCCGAGTGTATCCTTGATTGTTTTGATGTATCCCTTGGCGATCAGGTAAGCCGAATCTTTGCGGTGGCGCAGTGAATCCTGTGTGCGCATTTCGACATATATCCTCGGCGGTATCAGGTTGAGGCCGGCATAATATTCCAGTCTTTCTTTTCTTTTGGGATCGGTGATGGAGTCTTTCAGGTATTTCTCAATCATAAATCCAACGATCGGCGCTGCATAGGTACCTCCAAAGCGGCCGCTGTTTTCCACTACGCACATAATAGCGATCTTAGGATTGTCCCTGGGCGCAAACCCGCAGAAGAAACCGTGGTTGGGTTGCTTAACGCCATGAAAATAATTTTCTACGGTACCTGTTTTTCCGCAGATGGTGATGCCGGTAACCTTAGCGCCCATACCTGTTCCGTGTTCCACCACGCCCTGCATCCCATCGTGTACGGCTTCAAAAATACTGTCGGGTATGTCGATCGCCCGGTGTTTGGTTTTAAAAGAATCAAGCAGGTGAAAATTGTCTCCACCCTGTATTGAATCAACCAGGTGCGGGGTGATAAAATATCCTTTATTGGCAATGTAGGCCATTTCGTTGGCCACCTGCATAGGCGTAACATCCACTTCACCCTGGCCGATACTTACTGAACGGAAGCTGCAGAAATTCCAGTGTCCTTTTCCAAATACCTTATCATAATATTCCGGTTTAGGGATATTGCCTCTCTTCTCATAGGGCACATCCACGCCGAGTTTGCGGCCAAGGCCAAAGGCATACATATACCTGTCCCAGGAGCGCAGGCTGCTGTCGATGCTGGGATACTTCGGGTTGTTGATTACCCGCTGCATTACGTTGGCGAAGTATGTGTTGTCGGATACGGTGATTGCGTGACGGAGGTCGAATGTGCCAAAATCGAGGCAGCGCATGGGTTTGCCGCATCCATAAAAAGCGCCGTGGCAACTGAATTGTGTTTCGGTGGTGATCACTTCTTCATGAAGACCAATCAATGCCTGCAACGTTTTGAACGTGGATCCAGGAGAATAGGTGGCGCCCACCGCTCTGTTCAGCAGCGGTAATGAAGGATTCAATATAAGTTCGGTGATGTGTTTTTTTCTTTCAGCACCGGTAAGGTATTTTGGTTTAAATGTTGGACTGGTAACCATGCACAGGATACCGCCGGTTTTAGGATCTATGGCTACGATGGAACCCAGTTTGTTCTGCATCAGTTTTTCACCTAACTCCTGCAATTCAATATCGAGCGAGGTGTACATGCTTTGTCCTGCCACGGCAGCCGTATCAAATTTTCCGTTCTCCAGCTTTTCGGTAAGGCGGTTCTTATTGTCTCTCTTCCAGTATTCGATACCTCTTTGTCCCATCAACACTTTTTCATACGTACGTTCCATCCCTGTTTTACCGGCATAGTCGCCTGGTTGGTAACCTTCGTCTTTGTGTTTTTTTAAAAAATTGGTATCTACTTCAGAAAGGTAACCAAGAATATTTCCACCAGCATCATAAGGATAGCTTCTTACCGGCCTTTCCTGCAAATAAAACCCGGGAGTGAATTTGTACATCGATTCATTGAGCGTGGCCATTTTTTGTTCGCTGAGCAAACCGTCAAAAATAGAAGCCCTGCTGCGGCCGCTCCTGATAATGCATTCCACCACTTTTTTCTGAAACTGTGCTGAGTCAAGTCCGAGGATGCGGCAAAGGCTGGCTGTATCAATGCCTTTGAGTTTATTGGGAACGATCATCAGATCGTAAATGGTGGTGTTTTGAAGAATGGCTTTCCCGTTGCGGTCGTAAATGATGCCCCTGTCGGGGTAGATCACTTTCCTGAACCGGCCCTGGTCATCCGCCCATATCTTGTACTTGGGAGAAAACAATTGCAGGTTAGCCAGTTGGGCAATGATCACAATGAACAAGCCGGCAAACACAAGCATGATAACGTTTTTACGGGACTGGTTAAATGCAGACATATCGTTGAATCCACCCTGGGTGGAGTTTTCAGTATTATTTTTTAAACTGGAATTGGGTTTGTAAAAAAAGATCGCTTTTGCAAAACAGCTTACTGCAATTTACGCAGTATTTGTTCTGAATTTTTGCTTACGGTAAAACAATAATTCCGCAGCAATGATCAATACAAGACTTATCACTGTAGACAAAAGGGTTTTAACAATAAAATACCAGAAGTTGCCAAATTCGAGCGCTTCTAAAAAGAACAGCCAACTGTGGTGTAGCAGGGTGAGCAACCCGGCATAGATCATGTACGGAAAAAATCCTCCCATACTGCGGGCAGAGGGTTCATCATAGTTGGTGTCGGCACCTTCCTGTGGAATGAGGATATTGATAAGAAAAGGCCTGATGTAGGCAATGAAAACACAG
>CAYVLT010000093.1:0-14439 GCA_964452405.1 uncultured Ferruginibacter sp. | reverse complement strand
TCGGCACCTGGAGCCCGGCTTTGAATAACAGCACGACCACCACTTATACCTTTACGCCAACAACCGGTCAGTGTGCTTCGACAACTACGCTCACCATCACGGTGAATGCAAGTACGACACCAACATTCAACCCGGTTGCTGCAATTTGTGCGGGAGATATATTGACAGCTCTACCAACTACATCGCTCAATGGCATCACTGGTACATGGAGCCCGGCTTTGAATAACAGCACGACCACCACTTATACGTTTACACCAACGGCCGGTCAGTGTGCTTCGACAACCTCACTCACCATCACGGTAAATGCAAGTACAACACCAACATTCAACCCGGTTGCTGCAATCTGTGCAGGAGATGTATTGACTGCTCTACCAACTACATCGCTCAATGGAATCACTGGCACCTGGAACCCGGCTTTGAATAGTACTACTACCACTACTTATACATTTACGCCGACTGCAGGGCAATGCGCTTCGACAACCTCACTCACCATCACCGTAAATACAAGTACGACTCCAACATTTGCTGCTGTTCCTGCGATTTGTGCAGGAGATGCATTGACTGCTTTACCAACTACATCACTCAATGGAATCATCGGCACCTGGAGCCCGGCTTTGAATAACAGCACGACCACCACTTATACCTTTACACCAACAGCCGGTCAGTGTGCTTCGACAACCTCACTCACCATCACGGTGAATACAAGTACGACACCAACATTCAACCCGGTTGCGGCAATCTGTACAGGAGATGTATTGACAGCTTTACCAACTACATCACTCAATGGCATCACTGGCACCTGGAGCCCGGCTTTGAATAACACAACTACCACCACTTATACATTTACACCAACGACCGGTCAGTGTGCTTCGACAACCTCACTCACCATCACGGTAAATGCAAGTACGACACCAACATTCAACCCGGTTGCTGCAATTTGTGCAGGAGATGTATTGATTGCTTTACCAACTACATCGCTCAACGGAATTACGGGAACGTGGAGCCCGGCTTTAAATAATACTACTACCACTACTTATACATTTACACCGACTGCCGGGCAATGTGCTTCCACAACCTCACTCACCATCACGGTAAATGCAAGCATTACGCCGACATTTAATTCACTTGGCGAACTCTGCCAAAACACAGTTGCACCATCATTACCTTCGGTCTCCACCAATGGAATTAACGGATCCTGGTTGCCTCCAGTTGTTAATACAGCAACGGTCGGCACCAGCACTTATGTATTTACACCGGATGCAGGACAGTGTGCAACAACCAGCTCCATGGACATCACGATCGCCACACAAATTATCCCGGTATTCAATGCTATTGGTCCGCTATGTGTGGGAACTGTTCCTCCCGCATTACCCTCAACATCAAACAACGGTATCACAGGAAGCTGGCTACCGGCTGTGATCAATACCAGCACGCCAGGTGTTACAACCTATACATTCACCCCTGCTGCGGGACAATGCGCCAATACATCTGTAAACATTACCATCGATGTTCTTCCAGTCAGCACTCCAACATTTGCTGCTATACCTGCCACCTGCGCAGGATCAGGGTTAGCTCCCCTGCCTGTTGTATCACTGGAAGGTATTACCGGAAGCTGGAGTCCGGCATTAAACGACACAACCACCGGCACTTACACCTTCACACCAGGCACAGGTCAATGTGCAGGAACCGCAACACTAACAGTCACCATTATCCCAAAAATTACACCATTGTTTGCGCCGGTCAGCCCGGTATGCACCGGTGGTACGCTGACACCTCTGCCGGCCACCTCATTGAATGGCATTCATGGATCATGGACCCCCGCAATAAACAATACCGCCACCACGGAGTATACTTTTACCCCTGATGCTGGACAATGTGCAGCAGATACCAGTATCACTATAACTGTGAACCCGATACTGAGTCCTGTTATCACCTGTGGTTCGTCTACCATCTCCTCTATTATTTTCAACTGGGATTATGTACCTGGTGCTGCGAGCTATACCATTTTCTACCAGGTGAATGGAGGTCCGGTAATTAATATCGGGTTGATGCCGGTTATCCAGTCTTACGAAGTCAACGGCCTGAATGCGGGAGATAACGTGGTAATCACCGTAACGCCTACTGGCGCTATCGGTTCCTGTTTTGCCGCTGCCTCCGGTTCCTGCACGGCCATTGCCTGCACAGTGCCTACGGCGGCGATCTCCTATGCTTCACCCTTCTGTACCAATGATAATATCCAGCCTGTAACCCTCACGGGCTCGGGACCTTACACCAATGGGCAATTCAGTGCTCCGCCCGGACTAACCATCGATCCTGCTACAGGTACCATAACCCCGGCAACCAGTGTTGCAGGTACTTATGAAGTAAAATATATAGTAGCAGCTGCCGGTACTTGCCCGGGTGTTACAGCCAGTAGTTTTGTTACCATCAATAACCTGCAAACACCCGGCTTTACTGCGATAGCCCCGATATGCGAAGGAGAAGTTTTGCAGGCTTTACCCACCACCTCCCTTGAAGGAATTTCGGGCACCTGGAGTCCAGCTCCTGATAACAGCACTACAACAACTTATACTTTTACTCCTGCTGCGGGACAGTGTGCGGCTACCACCACCCTCACAATAACCGTGCATCCGTTGGTGACACCTGTCTTCAACCCCGTGAACACGGTTTGTTTAAACGCAGTTGCCCCGCTGTTACCCGCTACTGCAAATAACGGCATCACAGGTTCATGGATGCCCGCAACAATCAACACCACTATTGCAGGAACATCTGTTTATAATTTTACTCCAACTGCCGGGCAATGTGCTAACACAGTTTCTCTTAGTGTGACGGTGTTGCCGCAACTAACTCCTGCATTCAATGCCATCGGGCCATTCTGTGTGGGCAGCGCTGCACCTGCACTACCGGGCACTTCCAACAATGGGATCAGCGGTACCTGGAGTCCCGCAACCATCAATACTGCTGTTCCTGGTTCACAGGTTTACAGTTTTGTTCCGGATGCCGGGCAATGTGCCAATGCCACCACCATCACGGTAGAAATTTCAACGGACGTAACAGCCAGCTTTACCCCGGTTAATCAACTCTGCCTGAATGAAACCGCCCCGTTGCTGCCTTCCGTTTCAAATAACGGTGTTTCCGGCACCTGGAGCCCTGCTCTGATCAATACTGCCATTGCAGGCACCACTACGTACACATTCACCCCATCAGCCGGTGAGTGTGCCAGCGCTGTAACCACCATGGATATCACGGTTGGCGCTCCTGTAATACCGATATTTAACCCGGTACCATCGGTTTGTTCAGGAGACATGCTGGTGCCGCTGCCCACTATATCCCTGAACGGAATAGCTGGTACCTGGACCCCTGCGTTGAACAATGTGAACACCACTTTGTACACGTTTACACCAACGGGCAATCAATGTGCTGCTGCTGCTACCCTAACCGTTACCGTTATACCGGTTACACAACCACTGTTTTCGCCGGTTCCGCCCGTTTGTTCAGGGATACAGCTGGCTGATCTGCCGGTGATATCCCTGAATGGCATTAACGGCACCTGGTCGCCGGCTGTAAATAATACAGTCACTACAGATTACCTGTTTACACCGGCAACAGGGCAGTGTGCGTTAACCGCATCTATGCAGATCACCGTTTACCCGCTTCCACAGGTGAATGCCGGTGCAGACACCACCATCAGCATAAACACACCACTGGCATTAAATGCGGCAGCCGGAGAACAGGATATTATTACAGGGTACCTGTGGTCTCCCACGGATGGGCTGAATAATCCTTTCATACAAAATCCGGTGGCCATTCCCGACAAAGACATTACCTACTATGTAACAGTGTCTGACGTAAACGGGTGCACAGCCAGCGACGATATAACGATACGGGTTATACGAATTTCGAACATTTGGGTACCAACAGCTTTCACACCGCAGGGAAATAACCCGGTGCTGCACGTGATCACATCCGGGTTGAAACAACTAAGATATTTCGCTATTTATAACCGGTGGGGCCAGGAAGTTTTCCGGACAGCAGATCCGGCACAAGGATGGGACGGCACCTTTAAAGGATTGCCGCAAAACGGCGGAGGGTATGTATGGATCGCTGAAGGCATAGATTTCCGCAACCGTATGATCAGCAAAAAAGGAAACGTAGTATTGATCCGCTGACTCATTTAAAGGCAGGGTGGTACTTGTGCAGGGTGTCGCGTAAATATTTCCTGTCAAGGTGCGTATATATTTCTGTGGTGGTGATGCTTTCGTGGCCCAGCATTTCCTGTACGGCCCTCAGATCTGCGCCGCCTTCCACGAGGTGGGTGGCAAATGAATGACGAAAGGTATGGGGAGAAATCGATTTCCTGATACCCGCTTTCCTGGTAAGTTCTTTAATCACCAGGAACACCATCACCCGGCTCATCCGGCTACCCCTCCGGTTAAGGAACAGGATGTCTTCCTCGCCGGGCATAACGGTAAGGTGTACCCTGGTGGTATCGCGGTAAAGGTTAATGTATTTCACTGCATCATTGCCGATCGGTACCAGCCTTTCTTTATCCCCTTTCCCGATCACCCGGATAAAGCCAACATCCAGGTGCAGGCCGCTGATCCGGAGATTAGCCAGTTCAGAAACACGTAAGCCACAACTGTACAGTGTTTCAAGCATGGCCTTGTTGCGGCAACCTTCAGGCTTACTCAGGTCGATCATACCGATCACAGCTTCGATCTCTTCAAAACTCAGGATATCCGGAAGGGCCCTTTTTAACTTTGGTGCTTCGAGTAATGCGGTAGGATCGGTAACCGTTATTTGTTCAAGGAGGCAATATTTAAAAAAACTCTTCAGGCCTGAGATGATCCTCGCCTGTGAACCAGCCACCAGCCCCAGTGCTGCTATCCACTTCAAAAAAGCTTCCAGGTCTTTTAGTTGAATATCTTTCGGCGCTTTGCCGGGCGCTTCCTGTTGCAGGTAACCGGTTAACTTTGAAAGATCATGCAGGTAGGCTTCCACCGAGTTTTCACTCAGCGACTTCTCCAACCGGAGATAGGCCTTGAATCCTTTTTTATATACATCCCACATGGCCGCAAATTAATCATTGATCGCAGCATTATAACGGCCATATTTTACCCGGCCATGCCTGCCGCACTTACGCTGTTGCTTCTTTTTCTGTGTTCACATCAACTTATCAACTTATTTCCTATTTTCGCCGGCATCCCATTCATCAACTTATGACAGTGAATCTCCGGTCTTTTAAGAAAAAATTCCTTCTTAATAAAAAAACCTTCCGCTCATTTATCACCAGGTTAGAAAACAATCCACCCAAGGGCCTGTATAAAACCCTGGTGGAGGTTGACAAGGAAGTGTGGGCAGAAACAGATTGCCTTACCTGTGGCAACTGCTGTAAAAAAATGACGCCGACGTTTACTCCTGCAGATATCAAACGCATAGCAGGCCATTTCAGCATGTCGGCGGAAGCCTTCAAAGAAAAATGGCTTACGTTCGACAAAAAAGAAGGCGACTGGCAAAATGTAAAACAGCCTTGCCAATTTTTAAACCTCACCGATAACAAATGCAGCATTTACCCCATCAGGCCTGCAGATTGCGCCGGTTTCCCGCACCTGACCAAAAAAAATCCGACTGATTACATGCATGTTCACAAACAGAATATCGAGTACTGCCCGGCCACCTACAAAATGGTGGAAAAAATGATGGACAGGCTGAAGAAATAAACCTCACAGGTACACATCTTCCAGCAGGAAATAAACAACCGGTGCATGGGCAGGAATCGTTATTGCTAAAATATCAAACTGTATACGCTGCCATTGCGGATGCTGGTATATATATTGTTCGGCTGCGTTGATGAGGAATTTTATTTTTTTATTGCCTACTTTTTCTTCGGGCCGGCCAAAGGAATTTGAACGCCTCGTTTTTACTTCGATAAAGTGAAGTACCTGGTCTTTCGATGCAATTACATCCACTTCCCAATGTGAAAATCGCCAGTTTTTTTCCAGCACTTCATAGCCATGTTCCTGCAGGTAAACTGCAGCCAGTTGCTCGCCCTCTTTGCCGGTATGCAGGTGTTTTGCCATTGTATCAAAGTTATTTAAATACCAGTGCGCCTGCGAACCGGGACTATTAAAATTGATCGTTAAAAATATTTATGCTTATTTTCGCAGCAAAGATCTGAACATGCAAAAGCAACAACAACTTTCCGTTTTAACCGCCGTAATACTGGTTTTACTTGCAGCCATTTCAAGAGTGGTGATGTACCCCCACAATTTCAGTCCCATGATCGGGATGGCCATTTTCGGTGGGGCCGTGATAAAAGACAAACGACTTGCATTTGCGTTACCACTTTTTTCGATGCTCCTGTCTGACCTGATGTTTGAGATTTTCAATATTGCGCCGGGATTCTGGGGCTGGGGCCAGTTGGTGGGTTATGGCATTTTTGCATTGATCACTGTTCTGGCATTCAATCTCAGGAAAATAACGGTGCTGAATGTGGCCGGCTATTCAATCATGTCTTCCGTAATCTTTTTTGTATTGTCTAACCTTGCCTTCTTTTTGATCGACAACCCGCTTTACCATACTTACACACAGGATGCCAATGGATGTATACAATGCTATATTGCTGCGTTGCCTTTTTTCCGTACGAGCCTTGTTGCTGACCTGGTGTATAGCGGAGTTTTGTTTGGAGCTTACAGCCTGGTGCAGGGTTTTGCGTTTAAGAAAGCCATCGCCTGATCAATATTTTTTTCTTCCTGTCAAAAGGCCTGTAGTTTTGCTACAGGCCTTTTAGCTGGTAAACGCTTCCTGCATTTTTTTCAGCAGGTCTTTTTCAATCATCCGTTGCGCAATGCTGATCATATTTTTAAAAGCGGTTGCATGTGATATTCCGTGCCCGATGATCACCGGCCTGGCAACACCTAAAACAGGCACGCCTCCATACATTTCAAAATTGAAGCGGTCAAAATGTTCATCGCTGATCCCTCTCCGCTTAACAATATCATATACGCTCTCGGCCATTTTCAACACTACATTGCCGGTGAAGCCTTCACACACCATCACATCCGCTTTGTCGAGTAAAATGTCGCGGCCTTCAATATTGCCGGTAAAGTTGATAAGTGTATTTTCTTTTAGCACCGGGTAAGCAGCCTGTGCCAGCAAATTTCCTTTTCCCTCTTCTTCTCCGATATTCACCAACCCAACCCGCGGCTGGCTGATGCCCAGGATATGTTCTGCAAACAATGAGCCCAATACGGCAAACTGGTTCAGGTTTTCGGGTTTACAATCCGCATTAATACCTGCATCCAGCAACAGGCCCAGGCTACCGTTTTCACGGGGTATATAGGCGCCGATGGTAGGCCGGCTTACCCCTTCAATTGCTTTGATGCTGAACAAGGCGCCCACCATCATGGCGCCCGTGTTGCCGGCACTGATGAATGCATCGATCTTCCCGGAAGCCAGCAGTTGAAACCCGATGGCAATGGAAGAACGTTGTTTTTCTTTTAATGCTTTGGTGGGATGCTCGTGCATGGCAATCACCTGGTCGGCATGCACTACCTGGAAATGCTGTGTGGAAATGCCCTGCTCATTGATCAGCTCATTGATAACAGGTTCATCCCCGATGAGGGTGAGTTGAACGTCGTGTTGCGGGGTGGATAAGTAGGCTGCCACTCCCTTTACTGCTTCCAGCGGGGCAAAGTCGCCCCCCATCATGTCGAGGCCTATATTCATGGAAGGTGCTTTAAATGAAAAATTCTAAGTTTTACATTCACAAACCGAATGTAAAACTTAGAATGCAGTAATTGAAAAAATCTTATGCTTTGAGCGGCGCTTTTTCAGCAACCACCTGTCCTTTGTAGTATAATTTTCCTTCGCTTACATGTGCACGGTGACGAACATGGGTAAGACCAGTTACAGGATCTACTGATAAAGTAGTTGCTGAAGCCTTGTAGTGCGTCCTTCTCTTTGCGCTGCGTTGCTGCGAATGGCGACGTTTGGGATTTGGCATATCTGTGAATTTTAAATGTTATTATTTATTGTTTATCTTTTTTTGCTCTCGGGCTTTTCTTGAACTGTTCCAATCCTTTCCAGATGGCATTGGCATTGGTTCCCCCTTCTTTAACTTCCATTGCCTTCAGTTTTTCCAGCACTTCCTGGTTGCATTTGGGCCCTCCGTACTCTTCCGGCGAACACATTTTCTGCATCGGGATGCTCAGGCTCACAAATTCATAAATCCAGCTGTTGAGGTGTAAGTGACTCTCCGTTCTTGAAATATAATAAATATCAGGATCTTCTTCCTTCTCATTCATTTCTTCAGGGTTTTCTACCATTTTTACCACCATATTAAACTCATCCCACAGATCCATGGTGAGCACATTATTGCAACGGTCACAGATCACATCCGCCTTACCACCGATCTCAAATTTGAGCAGCATGAAACCGCTTTTCTTATCGAGTGATAATTTGATGTTGGCGCGGCAATTACTAAAATCCCTGTTTTCCTCTATATCAGCAAAGAACTTGTCGTCAACCTCGTACGTAAACTCATGAACTCCTGGCTTTAAACCCACAAAAGCAATCTCAAACACATGTCTTTTACTCATGACTTTTGGTTTAAAGGACGGCGAAGGTAGTGCATTCCGGCGGAAAATGCACATACTTTTTGCAAAAATAGGCCAAAAATATCCGGCAGGAGGCAATTTTCAGTATTTTTAAAGCCATGAACGGCAAAAAAAGAGCATGGTTGTTATTGCTGTTATTGGCACTGGTGATCGGGATCCGCCTCTTTTCTGCCAACCCACAGCGGGTTGAAACCAGTTATTCCACAACAATTTATCCCCTGCTGTCAGCCATTCTCAGAAGGATCACGGGCTGGGTGCCTTTCAGTATCGGCGACATCCTTTACTGGCTGCTCATTGTCTGGGCGATTATAAAACTCATCCGCCTGCTGGCAGCTTTGTTCAAAAGGAAATATACACGGGCAGCTATATTTTCAGGCCTGTACCGCGTGGTTGCAACTTTGCTGGTGCTGTACATTGTGTTCAACGTACTTTGGGGCATTAATTATAACCGGGTGGGTATCACTTCGCAGTTAGGCATTTCCATGCAGCCTTATGATACCGCCGACCTGGTGATGATCGATTCAATCTTATTGCAAAAAGTAAATGAAAGTAAACGCCGGTTAACGGAACAACCGTCCTTACCTCTATCCACCGACAGCATTTTCAGAGCCGCGGAAAACGCCTATGGCCGGATTGCCAACCAGTATTCTTTTCTGAGGTATAAACCGTCCTCGGTAAAAAGCTCCTTGTGGGGCTGGGCCGGTAACTATATTGGATTTGCCGGTTACTATAATCCATTTTCGGGTGAGGCGCAGGTGAACACCACGATGCCCTGGTTCCTGCAACCCTATACCTGTTGCCATGAAATTGCCCACCAACTGGGTTATGCAAAAGAGAACGAAGCCAATTTTGTGGGATACCTGGCGGCGGCCGGCTCCGGGAATGAGTTGCTCCGCTATTCAGTGTACCTCGATCTTTTTTTATACGCCCAGAGAAACCTGTATAATGTTGACACGGCTGCCACGCGGTATTTTTCGAACCGGCTGATCCCCGGCGTAAAAGCCGACCTGCTGCAATGGAAAAAATTCAACGAGGCGCACCGCTCCCCCGCTGAGCCCGTTTTTAAATGGGTGTACGGAAAATACCTCCAAAGCAACCAGCAGCCCTCAGGTATCCTCAGCTATGATGAGGTTACCGGCTTTCTCATCGCCTATTATAAAAAATTCCACCAGCTTTGAGGCGGACCGGTTACACACGAATTACTCCCTTTATACAATCATCGCAAAACGACATTTTTATGTGACGACAATATCAAAAATAAAATTTACGTTTGCGGTGCTGAAAAACAAGAAAAATTCAAAATCCTTTATCGAAGAATTTCTTAAACAATACCCACATGCCGTTACAATTACAAAAGCCCATTGCATTTATTGATCTTGAAACAACCGGGGTAAATCTTTCCACCGACCGTATCGTGGAAGTGGCGATCGTTAAAATATTGCCCGATGGCAGCAGGCAGGTCAAAAGAAAACTGATCAATCCCGAAATGCCTATCCCGCAACAGGTGGTGGACATTCACGGCATCACCGACGAAATGGTGAAATCTGCGCCCACTTTTAAACAGGCAGCCAACGAACTGAAGCAGTTTATTGAAGGGGCGGATCTTGGCGGATACAACAGCAACCGTTTTGACATTCCCATGCTGATGGAAGAATTTTTAAGGGCCGGTATTTCGCTCGATCTAAGCACCAGGAAGATGGTGGATGTACAGCATATTTTTTACACGATGGAACCCAGGACGCTTACCGCCGCCTATAAGTTTTATTGCCAGAAAGATCTTGATGGCGCACACAGTGCAGAACACGATGTGAATGCCACCATTGATGTATTGCTGGCGCAGATGGAAAGGTACCCCGACCTTGGCAACACCGTGGAAACCATTCTTGGTAAAATAGGTGAAGAAAAGATCGTGGACTATGCCCGCAGGTTCAGTTTTGATGAAAAGGGCATTGAAGTGTTCAACTTCGGCAAGCACAAAGGCAAAGCAGTGGCCGATGTGCTCAAACTGGAACCCCAGTATTACGACTGGATGATGCGGGGTGATTTTCCTTTGCACACCAAGCAAAAACTTACCGAGATATTGAACCGCACGCTGTTAAAAAATAACTAAAAACACCCTATTTAAAATATGTGCAGGTAAATAAGCTGATTAATTGTAAATTCGTAGAATACCATTTTATTAAGTTTGGAGAAGCTCGTTATTATACCAACCTACAATGAGAAAGAAAACGTCGAAAACATCATCGCTGCTGTATTTGATTTGCAGCAACAGTATCATGTTCTGATCATCGACGATGGCTCTCCCGACGGTACTGCATCAATTGTAAAATCCCTGTTTGCCAAATATCCCAACCAGTTGTTTCTTGAAGAACGCAAAGGTAAACTGGGATTGGGCACGGCTTATATCCATGGTTTTTTGTGGGCACTTAAAAACGGCTACCAGTATATTTTTGAAATGGATGCTGATTTTTCGCACAACCCGAAAGACCTGGAGCGACTGTACGAAGTATGTAAAGCCGGCGCCGGCATAGCAGTGGGTTCAAGATACATTAAGGGCGGCGCTGTTATGAACTGGCCGGCCAATCGCATATTTCTGTCCAAAGGCGCCTCGCTGTACACCCGGCTCATCACCTGGATGCCGGTAAAAGATCCCACCGCAGGTTTTGTATGCTATCGCCGCGAAGTACTGGAAACCATGAATTTTGCGGCGATCAACTTTGTGGGATATGCGTTCCAGATAGAAATGAAATTCGCTGCCTGGAAACTCAATTTCCTCATTGCTGAAGTGCCCATCACTTTTATCGACCGTAAACTCGGCGACAGCAAAATGAATAAAGGCATTGTAAAAGAAGGAATCCTGGGTGTGTTGAAATTACGCTGGATGAGTATGTTTAAAAACTACAGGCGCAATGTAAAAAACGCACAGACCAACTTTGGCAATAATTCCAGTTTCAACACTACTGAAGTTGCGATCGACCGCAAATAGCCAGGTCATCACAACGCAACAATAAAAAAAGCCGGGTGTATTGACCCGGCTTTTTTTTACCACCCGCTGATTTATTTTTCAAGAATCACTTTCAAATTATCCAGTCCTGTTTGGAAATCATTCCCGATGGCTTTATCCATATCCATGAACAAGCGCATTAAATTAAACGGATACGTCATGTTGCCACTCATACCCCATGTTACTGTTGTGCTGCCCGCCGAAGCAGGCTCTGTTTTCAGGTAGGCCGGTGAGATCGATTCAAAGGGCTTGATAAAATGTAATTCAAAATCCACTTCTTTATCATCTGTGATACCTGTGATCTTCTGTTCACCTTTGCCCACATCGCTGTTTCCTTCCCACGCAGAAACAAACCCGACCGTTCCGTCTGTACCCCGATATTCTTTTTTCATGGCAGGATCCATTTTTGCCCACACGCTGTAATTATCCTGGTTTTTCAGGTACTTAATGTAGTTGAACACTTCCGGCACAGGTTTATTGATCACCACCTCACGCTTCACGGCAAAATCCTTTTTTACAAATAAGGCAGCGATGAGCAACACACCCACCAGCACTGCCAGGCCAATTAAAATTTTTTTTACAATTTTCATAATCGTTAGTTTTTGTTTTAAAGATAGCTATCAAAAATCTTCCCGGCAAGAGGCCGGCTTCTTTATCTACGGTTATTTTTATCAAAGTGTAACAGCCATTGGTTACCATAACGATCCGTAAGATCACCAAACAAGGCCCCCCAATAGCCCGGCTCAACAGGGTGCGTGGCAACACCACCTGCAGAAAGCTTTTCATAGTAACTGAATATTTCCTGCTCACTGCCGCAATACAACATCAACGAAACACTGTTCCCTTTTACCAACCCCTGGTCGCCCACCATGTCTGACGCCATCAGCAGCAGCTTTCCTTTTTTGAGGGTGCAATGTAACACGCGGTCTTTCATGGAAGCCGGCAGCCTGCCCGACACGGGCGAATCGCCAACAGTTTGCAGCACCAGTTCTCCACCAAGGCAGTTGTTGTAAAACGTCATAGCCTCCCGGCAATTGCCGTTAAAGGTGAGATATGAATGAATAAGCGTTGTCATTTACCAGATTGATGTTGCTGCCAGCCTGCAAACTTTTCCCGGGTTAACAGTATGCCGGTAATTAATATTGCAAACCTATAACCCGCATGCAATAGAATGCCTGTATTAGAACGACATTTGAACGGGTTGTTTCCGACAGTGAACCTGTCTATATTTGGGCTATGAAAAATATCTGCATCCTCGTTCCCGAAACAGCCATCATGGCCGCAGTAACCGATCCGCAATACATGTTCACTGCCGTGAATGAGTTTTTAAAGGCCAATGAAAAACCACCGCTTTTCAATGTGCAACTGGTGGGATTGAAAAAACATACCAAACTAAACCAGGGTATGTTTTCCGTGCATGCAGATGCCCTGTTGTCAGAAGTGGAGCAACCCGACCTGGTGATTATTCCCGCTCTCAGCGGCAACATGCAAACTGCGATTAGCCTTAACCGTGAGTTAGTGCCCTGGATCCGGGAGCAATATGAACGTGGATCGGAGGTGGCTTCACTTTGTGTAGGCGCTTTTTTACTGGCATCCACCGGCTTGCTCAACGGGAAAAAATGCTCCACCCACTGGCTTTTTGCCAACGAATTCAGAACAATGTTTCCCGGCGTGGAGCTAACCGATGGCAGCATCATCACCGAAGAGCAGGGCATCTATTCCAGCGGCGGCGCCAGTTCCTACTGGAACCTGTTATTATACCTCGTTGAAAAATATACCGACCGTGAAACGGCCATCCTCGCCTCAAAATATTTTGCCATCGACATCGATCGCAGCAGCCAGTCTTTTTTCATGATGTTCAACGGGCAAAAGGATCATGAAGATGAAGCTATACGGCAGGTACAGGATTTTATTGAAAACAATTACCACGACAGGATCACCGTGGAAAAACTGGCCGGTAAGTTTGCCATTGGCAGAAGAAGTTTTGAACGGAGATTTAAAAAAGCAACGGGTAACAGCATTGCTGAATACATGCAGCGGGTGAAGGTGGAAGCTGCCAAACGCAGGTTTGAAAACAGCCGCAAAAATATCAATGAAGTGATGTATGATGTGGGATATACTGATACGAAGGCTTTCAGGACCGTGTTTAAAAAAATCACCGGTCTCACGCCCATCGAATACCGCAATAAATACAACAAACAGGTGATGTTGAATTAAGCGTGTGCCCCTGTTAACCCTGCAATACATATTTTTGCCACAGTACACAACGATTGCCATCATGAATTTAGACAACAACAGGAACGAAGACAGTATGAAACTGGCCTGGGCCGGTGTAAAGCAACAACTCAAAAAGATATACGAAGGCGGCGGAAAAAAAGCAGTTGAAAAACAAAAAGAACGCAACAAACTCACTGCCCGTCAGCGGATCGAATACCTCTGCGACAAAAACCGGCCCTTCGTGGAGATCGGGGCATTTGCCGGGTTTGGCATGTATGCGGAGCATGGTGGCTGTCCCGCCGGCGGCACCGTAAGCGGCATCGGGTATGTAAGTGGCCGGCAATGTGTGATCGTTGCCAATGATCAAACCGTTAAGGCAGGAGCCTGGTTTCCCATCACCGGTAAAAAAAACCTGCGTATGCAGGAAATCGCCATGGAAAATCATTTGCCGGTGATCTACCTGGTTGATAGTGCCGGTGTGTACCTGCCCATGCAGGACGAAATTTTTCCCGACAAGGAACATTTTGGCCGCATCTTCCGCAACAATGCGAAGATGAGTGCCATGGGTATATCGCAGGTAGCTGCTGTGATGGGCCCCTG
>CAYVLT010000092.1:0-14551 GCA_964452405.1 uncultured Ferruginibacter sp. | reverse complement strand
CGAACCAAAAAATGGTAAAGGTATCCGCAAACAACTGGATGAAAAACTCGAAGCCATTAAGCACAGGAAAAATTACCAGAGCGATACCGACCTCACCGTGGCAGAGTTAAAAGACCTGGTGAAAGATTATAAAAAAACGATCAGGAAGGTACTGGGATCCGATTTCCCTGATGACCCCTACGAACAGATGTGGGGTGGCATCGGCGCTGTGTTTGCCAGTTGGAACGGTAAAAGAGCGATCGAATACCGGCGCATTGAAAAAATTCCGCACGAATGGGGTACTGCCGTAAATGTGCAGGCAATGGTTTTCGGAAATATGGGCAACGACAGTTGTACCGGTGTTGCGTTCACCAGGAATCCGGGCAGTGGTGAAAATAAATTCTACGGCGAATATCTTGTAAATGCACAGGGCGAAGATGTGGTCGCAGGTATCAGAACACCGGCTCCCGTGAACGAGTATTCGAAAAACGCACAGAGCGAGCATTTTACCACCCTTGAAAAATTAATGCCAGCATTGTACAAAGAACTGTATGCCATCCAGAAAAAGCTGGAACAGCATTACAGGGATATGCAGGATATTGAATTTACCATTGAAAAAGGAAAGCTGTATATGCTGCAATGCCGCGTGGGTAAACGCAACGGCGTTGCTGCCGTACGCATGGCCACAGAAATGTATAAAGAAAAACTGATTGACGCCAAAACCGCAGTGATGAGGGTGGCGCCCAATCAACTGGTAGAATTATTGTTGCCGATGCTTGATCCAAAAGCAGAACAAACCGCAGCAGTGATTGCAAAAGGTTTACCTGCAGGACCAGGAGGGGCTAAAGGACGTGCCGTGTTTTCTTCAGAAGATGCTGTTGCGTGGGCTGCGAAAGGAGAGAAAGTGATCTTGGTGAGAGAAGAAACCTCTCCGGAAGATGTGGATGGCATGCACAAGGCACAGGCGATCCTCACAACCAAAGGGGGAATGACCTCACATGCTGCACTGGTGGCGAGAGGCTGGGGAAAATGTTGTATTGTTGGTTGCGGCGATATTGAAATTCACAGCGACACGAAGACATTCCATGCAAAAAATAATGTGATCATCAAAGAAGGCGACTGGATCAGCCTGAACGGAACCAAAGGGTTGGTGTATGAAGGCAGCCTGCCGCTCGTTGATATCGATATTGATAAAAATCAGTCTTACAAAGACCTGATGAAACTGGTGGATGGTATCAAACAGATTGGTGTGCGGGCCAATGCAGAAACACCTGAAGATGCATTGCATGCTGTGAAGTTTGGTGCGGAAGGAATCGGTTTGTTCCGAACCGAGCATATGTTCTACGGCGAGGGAAGTGAAGAGCCATTATTCCAGCTCCGTAAAATGATCGTTAGTAAAACTGAAAAAGAAAGAAGGGCAGCGCTGAACGGCTTATTCAAATACGTGAAGAAGGATGTGAAGGACACCTTGAATGTGATGAAAGGCCACCCGGTAACCATCAGGCTGCTTGATCCTCCATTACATGAATTTGTTCCGCATGATAAAGACAAGTTGAAACTGCTTGCGAAAGAGCTGGGCATCAGCATGGGAATGTTGAACAGGCGGGTACTGGCTTTGCATGAAAATAACCCGATGCTGGGGCACCGCGGTGTACGGCTTGGTATCAGCTACCCGGAGATCACTGAAATGCAGGTGCGAGCTATATTTGAAGCTACAGCTGAGCTGGTGAAAGCCGGTAAGAAAGCACTTCCTGAAATAATGATACCCGTTACCGTTATCTCCCATGAACTGCGTCATCAGAAAGAAGTGGTGGACAAAGTGTACAAAGAAGTGTGTGAAAAGATGGGTGTTAAAAAAATACCTTATCTCTACGGCACCATGATCGAAACACCCAGGGCAGCTTTGCGGGCCGAGTATATGGCCAATGTGGCCGACTTCTTTAGTTTCGGTACCAACGACCTTACCCAGATGAGTTTTGGTTTCAGTCGCGATGACATCGGCGGCTTCCTCCCTAAATATCTTGATCTGAAAATTCTGCCAGATGATCCATTCCAGACCATCGACCAGGACGGTATCGGGCAGTTGATAAAAGTGGGTACCGAACGGGGAAGGATCAACAAGCCCAATCTGAAAGTGGGTATTTGCGGCGAACATGGTGGAGACCCGGAAAGTGTAAAATTCTGTCACCGCATCGGTATGAACTATGTGAGTTGTTCACCATTCAGGGTGCCGATTGCCCGGTTGGCTGCAGCCCAGGCAGCAGTGGAGTTTCCCAGGAAGAAATAACCTCTTGAAATAACCCAAAGCCTGTAACATTGATTGTTACAGGCTTTTTTTTTATTAGTGTATGTCGTGTAAATGATCAGTAAAAAAACTACTGCATGATCTTCTGCTGGTGAGGATCCAGTTGCAGCGCAAGATCTTTCACCCGGCGTAGCAGGTCGGGTAAAATTGATTCAAGTTTATCAGTAAGTTCAACACCCTGCATCTGCTGAAATTCGATGCTTACGGCAAACAGGTAAATGTCGGGCATGTTACCCATCAGCTGCAGGGAACTCACCATATCTTTCAACCCGATATCATGTGTACTTAATGCAGGTGGAAAATCGGAGGCGAACCTTGGCCGGATAAGGCGAATGATGCCGGAAGCATTTTCATTCAGCTCGGCATCTATGAGGATCACCACGGGGTATTTGGAAAAATAATCGAGGAGGTAAAATCCACCGGTGCCACCATCCACCACATCTACATAATCGGGCAGATCAAGATTCATCAGTTTTTGCACGGCGTGTACACCAACGCCTTCATCGCCCATGAGGTAGTTACCCAGGCCCATGACCAGTATCCTGTTTTCCATAATATTTATTTTAATGGCTCTTTCGGTGCATTGGGAAGATCCATGTTTTTATGAAATACATCTTCTTCAATAAATTTCCAGCCACCACCCATACTGCTCATCTCACCACGTCCTTCCACGTAATCGTGGTAGAAAACGAGGTACACATGAATGACGGCAAAAAGAATGAAGAACCACATGGTCCAGTGATGTACCTGCCGTAAAAAAATATCACCACCAAAAACATAAGGTACCCAGGCGAATAATTTAGGGAACCACCAGCTGGTACTGGTGGATGCGTATAATCCAAAGCCGGTTAAGCATTGTACTAAAAAGGCGATGAAGGTGAAAAAGTAGATGAGCCCGGCCATTGCGTTATGGCCAACACTCATGTGTTCTTTTCCCCGCAGCATCAAAATATCCATCTTGAATACATGCCACATTTCTTTGAAAAATTTACGGGATGTGGGAATAAACTGTTTCCAGTTGGCATATTTGTTTCCAACAAATCCCCAGTAAATGCGGAATAAAAAATTGAAGAAGAAAATATAAGCTGCAATAAAATGAATCAACCGCATCCAGCCCATTAAAAAGCGTTCAGCCGCTTCCTGGTTGCTTTGTACAGCGAGTGGGCTGGCGATGAAAAATCCGGTGATCACCAGCGCCAGTATCACCAGCGCATTCAGCCAGTGATAAATGCGTACGGGTTTTTCCCAAACATATACGCGGCGGAGTTTATGAACAGAAGGTATTGTGGTTGCCATGATAATATTTTTTGAGATTAATCACCGAGTACACTAATCCTGTTAATGTGTTTGCCTTCTTCATCGTACAGGTGAACAGCGCATGCCAGGCAGGGGTCAAATGAGTGGATCGTTCTCAGAATTTCCACCGGCTGTTTTACATCTGCCACCGGTGTATCCCTTAAAGCAGCTTCATAGGCTGAGAGCTGGCCTTTGCCATCTCTTGGTGATGCATTCCAGGTAGTGGGCACCACCAGTTGATAGTTGGCAATTTTTTCATCTTCGATATTGATCCAGTGTGCCAATGCGCCCCTTGGCGCTTCTGAATGGCCCACGCCCAGTGCTTTCTTCGGCCATTTGGCAGGATCTCTTTTGGAGGAGTCTGCCATTCTTGTATCGCCGTTCTTAATATTTTCAAGTAACTGGTTGTAAAAATCAAGCCCCCACTGTGCAACAAGAATACTTTCCAACCCTCTTGCGGCAGTGCGGCCGAGCGTTGAAAACAGTGCATCAACAGGCACAGCAAGATCGGTAAGAGTCTTATCAACTATTTCTTTGTACTCTTCCCTTCCTTTTGCATAGCCGATCAGCACTCGAGCCAATGGCCCTACTTCCATTGCATTGCCTTTCCACCGGGGTGTTTTCAGGTAACTGTATTTTTGCGTGGTATCCAGGTTTTCAAATGGTGGTTTGGGACCAGTGTATTTTATTTTACTTTCTCCTTTCCATGGATGTAGTCCGCCATTTTGATTGCCTTTGTATTCATACCAGGAATGATCAATAAACTCCTGCACTTCATCTTCTTTTCTCAGATCAACTTCATATACTTTACCCAGGTCTCTGTTTAAAATTGCGCCCGCAGGGAATTTATAGGAAGAAGCATCCCTGAAGCCGTTCCAGGGCAGGTCGCCATAACTCATGTAGTTGCCGAGCCCGCCACCAATGGCGCCCCAATCTTTATAAAATGAAGCGATTGCTTTCAGATCGGGTATGTAAACCTGCTCAATGAATTCTTTTCCCTGTTGCAGTAACTGGCCAACATAGGCAAGTCTTTCAGCATTCAGTCCGCTTACATCATCCGTGGTGATTGAACAGGCCATACCGCCCACGAGATAATTAGGATGTGGATTTTTACCACCAAAGATGGTATGCACTTTCACAATTTCTTTTTGCCATTCAAGTGCTTCAAGATAATGTGCCAGGCCGATCAGATTGACTTCGGCGGGTAATTTATAAGCGGGATGTCCCCAATAAGCATTGCTGAAAATACCGAGCTGGCCGCTTTCTACAAATTTGGTAATGCGTTTCTGCAGATCGCTGAAATAACCGGGTGATGATTTTGGCCAGTTCGAAATGCTTTGTGCCAGTTCTGAAGTTTTCTTCGGATCAGCTTTTAGTGCATTTACAACGTCCACCCAGTCCATGGCATGCAGGTGATAAAAGTGTACCACATGATCGTGCATGTATTGTGCACAGAACATGATGTTACGTACCATTTCTGCATTGGGTGGTATTACGATATCAAGCGCATCTTCCACGCAACGCACAGATGTGAGTGAATGGATAGACGTGCAAACGCCGCACACACGGCCTACAAATGCCCATGCATCGCGAGGGTCGCGACCTTTTAAAATTTCTTCAAGCAGGCGCACCATGGTACCGCTGCTATAGGCATCTTTAATTTTTCCATTCTCTATATCGGCCTCAATGCGGAGGTGTCCTTCAATGCGGGTGATGGGGTCAACAACTATTCTTGTACTCATTGCTGTAGTTTGTAGTAGTAATTAATGTGGTTAGTCTTTCAGTTCGTGTTCACTTTCCTTTCCTTCCTGTTCAAGATTATGGATCAGTTTTTTCTTCCGCACATTCGTCATAATGGCGTGTGCACCAAGAGCGGCCACCGTGGCACCCAGCGCTACTTTACCAACATTATCTGCAGTGGCTTCAATGCCAAAGCCGGGAAATGCAGATGCTCTTTCATAAATGCGGCCGTTGTCCCAGTAGTTTTCTTCGCTGCAACCAAAACATCCATGCCCTGACTGAATCGGGAAGCTGGTACCATTGTTCCATTTTGTAAGCGCACATGCGTTGTAGGTAGATGGTCCCTTGCAGCCCACTTTATATAAACAGTATCCTTTCCTTGCATTTTCATCGTCAAAACTTTCCACGTACAGCCCGGCATCATAATAAGGCCTGCGATAGCAGGAGTCATGCACTCTTTTACTGTAAAAAGCTTTCGGTCTTCCCAGTCCATCCAGTTCAGGCAACCTGCCAAATGTGACCACGTGTACGATCACACCGGCCATCACCTCACCAATTGGCGGACAGCCAGGAACTTTGATGATGGGCTTACCGTGAAGCAGTTTGTGGATGGGTGTGGCAGCGGTTGGATTTGGGCTGGCAGCCTGCACACAACCGTTGCTGGCGCAGCTTCCCCAGGCAATGACCGCTTTGGCACCCGCTGCTGCTTCTTCCAGTATCTGCATCGAAGTTTTTCCCCCGATCATGCAATACACACCGTCGGCTGCTGTAGGCACACTTCCTTCAACACATAATATGTATTCACCTTTGTATTTGGTCATGGTATTCTTCATTGCTTCTTCTGCCTGGAAGCCGGAAGCGGCCATCAGGGTTTCGGAATAATCCAGTGAGATCTGGTCGAGCAACACATCGGCAACAATGGGATGAGATGACCGGATGAAGGATTCACTGCAGCAGGTACATTCCTGGAAGTGCAGCCAGATCACCGGCAGGCGGGGTTTCACACTCAGTGCTTTAACAACCTGGCCCGCGGCCGTACTTTCGAGGCCCAGGTAACCGGCCATCAGCGTACAGAACTTTAAAAAATCTTTCCGGGAGTAACCTTTGCGTTTAAACTCATCGAGGTAAGTTTGAGTGTTGGATGGAGTAGTAGAATCCATGTTGAGGTATTTATGGCGGCAGCCGTTAACAGATAAAATCCAGCAACCAAACTTATCCAGCCAGCCGTAAAATAACTTTGACTTTATTCATGTTTTTTTATGATAAAAATCATTTACTTCCCAGGCGGCAACTGTTAATATTGTTTGCTTAAAATGCCTGAATATGAAAAAATGTCTTTTAGCGATCAGCGCTTTCGCCCTTATGCCCGCTGTTTTTGCCCATCCCGGTCATGGTAACAGTGATGGGTATACCATTACACATTATTTTACTGAGCCAGCCCACCTGTTATCCCTGGTGTTGAGCGTAAGTGTTGCTGTATTGCTGGTAAGATATTTTTTAAAAAAAGAAGCCAACCGTTAACCTGTGCATGAGCTGTCAATAGTGATGAGCATTATCGGCATTGCAGAGAAGGAATCTGTCAAATGCCATGCTACTGCCATTGAAGAGATTGAGCTGGAGATCGGTACCCTGAGCGGCGTTGAAATGGCCGCCTTCGATTTTGCGTGGCAGCAGGCGGTTAAATCCACCTTGCTGGAACATGCAGAAAAAAAAGTACTTCATACCACCGGGCTTGGCATTTGCGTGGATTGCAATGCTGAGTTTGAGATGGAGACATTGTACGATCCCTGCCCGGTTTGCAGCGGACATTTTATTAATATCAAAAGAGGAAAAGAGTTGAGGGTGAAATCGATGCTTGTTAATTGATCATTGTTAAAACGGAATTATTATGTGTGCTACCTGCGGCTGCGACGGCCATACTTCATCAGCCAATCACCATCATCATCATGATCATGGACATGATCACTTACACGGAAAAAAAGTGGTGGAGGTGGAGCAGGATATTTTATACGAGAACAACCTGCTGGCACAACGCAACCGTGGTTACTTTGATGCTAAAAATATACTGGCGCTTAACCTGGTAAGTTCACCGGGTTCGGGTAAAACATCGCTGCTCGAAAAAACACTCACCGGTATTAAAAATGAATTTACCTGTTATGTAATTGAGGGCGACCAGCAAACTTCGAGAGATGCAGACCGCATTCATGCCACCGGCACAAAAGTTGCACAGATCAACACCGGTAAAGGTTGCCACCTGGATGCCCACATGGTATTGCATGCCCTGCAGGGAATGAAGCCCGCCAATGATGCCATCCTGTTTATTGAAAACGTAGGTAATCTTGTGTGCCCGGCTATGTTTGATCTGGGTGAAAAAGAAAGAGTGGTGATCATCAGTGTAACTGAAGGGGACGACAAGCCCATCAAGTATCCCGATATGTTCCATACTTCCTCGCTTTGCATCATCAATAAAATTGACCTGCTCCCTTATGTTTCCTTCGACCTTGAAAAGGCAAAGGACTACGCCCGACAGGTAAATCCGTCGCTGCAGTTCATCGAACTCAGTTGCACCACCGGCGAGGGTATGAACGCCTGGTACCAGTGGCTGAAAGAAAAGGCAGCCGTGCCCGCGTTATGAACTAACAGTGCCGGGTAACGTTTAATGATTGTACACCAATTAATTTGTCAATTATGTGTTTGGCTATACCTGGAAAATTATTATCCATCACGACGCAGTTAGATGAAACCTTCCGCCAGGGAAAAGTATCTTTTGGCGGTATCGTAAAAGAGATCAACCTGTCCATGGTGCCGGAAGCACAGGTGGGCGATTACGTGCTGGTGCATGTGGGTGTGGCCATCAGTGTTGTAGATGAAGCCGAAGCCAGCAGAACATTTGAATACCTCAGGCAGATGGGTGAAGTGGATGAGATTGCCGGCGACAAACCCATGGAAACAAATTATTAGGAAGATACCACACCTTTTCAGCAGCAAAACCCCCAAAGTTCTATCCCGTTCATTTCACCACCGGTTATTTTAAACAGTTCCGGTGATGATCTATATCATATTCCCGTTTGACGGCCTGCAGTAGTTTCGTAATTCTTAAACAGTACAAGGCATTATGATACGCTCCGCCAGTACTTACCCGCCATTGCTTGCCCGTTTTTATCACCCCGTAAAAATTCAGGAGAACTATTTATGAAAAGCGCCGCTGCTGTTCCTATGCAGGAACCGGTTACTGCCGACCCACGCCTTAAACTGATCACGGCAAAAATAAAAAAGGAGAAGTACCAACCTGGTGCATTGATCGAGATATTGCACACCGCCCAAAATGCTTACGGTTACCTGCCGATGGAAGTACTGCGGTATATCAGCAACACCTTGCACCTGCCGCCTTCCAGGGTATACTCCACCGTTACCTTCTATCATTTCTTTTCGTTGAAATCAAAAGGAGAGCATACCTGCCTGGTGTGCACCGGCACTGCCTGCTATGTAAAAGGGGCACAGGCAATCTTAAACAGGATTGAAAGCGTTACGGGTGTAAGAGCAGGACAGGTATCTGCCGACAATCAACTGGGTGTGCAGGTGGCAAGGTGCATCGGCGCCTGTGGCCTTGCGCCTGCCGTGGTGCTCGACAACGAAGTACTGGCAAAAGCTGGTCCTGAAGATATCATTGAAAAGATCAACCATAAAATCGGCAAATTATGAACCGGCAGGATTTAAAAACGATCATCTACGCAGAAAAAACAAAAGTTGAAACCAATAAATACAAACACAAAATATGCGTGTGTTGTGGTGCCGGCTGTATTTCATCCGGGTCGGAGGAAGTGTTGAAGAAGTTGCAGGAAGAGATTGCCACGAGAGGACTGGAGAATGAAGTGGAAGTGATTCCCACAGGTTGTATGGGACCCTGCAACCAGGGCCCGCTGATGAAGTTTTTGCCCGAGTACAATATTTACCAGAAAGTGGATTGCTCAAATATTTCCACCATTGTACAAAGCCAGTTGGTGGAGAAGAAGCCCATTGAAGATCTTTTGTTATTCGCAGATTCAAGACCGCAACCTTTCCGGGATGCAAGAGAAGATCCGTTTTTTAAGAAGCAGTTAAAGATCGCTTTAAAAAATTGTGGTCATATCAACCCGGAACGAATAGAAGATTACCTCGTTCACAATGGTTACCTGGCTTTGGATAAAGTTTTGTTTGACATGAACCCCGAGGATGTGATTGCAGAAGTGAAACAGAGCCGCATCAGGGGCCGGGGTGGTGCAGGTTATCCCACGGGCCTTAAGTGGGAAACGGTGTATAAGTATGTAAACGATCAAAAATATGTGATCTGCAATGGTGACGAAGGCGACCCCGGTGCTTTTATGGACCGCAGTGTGCTGGAAGGCAATCCGCACCGGGTGCTGGAAGGCATGGCCATTGCCGGATATGCGATTGGAGCCAGCAAAGGATATGCTTATATCAGGGGCGAATACCCGCTTGCGATCAAACGTTTTGAAATGGCCATTAAGCAGGCCACCAAAATGGGTTTGCTGGGCAACAATATACTGGGTACAGATTTTTCATTTAACGTGGAAGTGCGTATTGGTGCCGGTGCTTTTGTATGCGGGGAGGAAACAGCATTGATCGCTTCCATTGAAGGCAAACGTGGTACCCCGCGACCGCGGCCCCCATTCCCGGCAGAATCTGGCTTATGGGGTAAGCCCACCTTGATCAATAACGTAGAAACGTTTGCAGCCATTTCGCCCATCATCAATAACGGCGGTGAATGGTACAGCGAGATCGGCACGCCAAAAAGTTCGGGTACCAAAGTATTTGCACTTGCAGGAAAAATAAATTATGCCGGATTGATAGAAGTGCCGATGGGCACCACCCTGAGAGAGATCATTTATGATATTGGCGGTGGCATCCAGAACGGAGAAGCTTTTAAGGCGGCTCAAACCGGAGGCCCTTCAGGCGGATGCATTCCGGCAGCACACCTGGATGTGAAGATGGATTATGAATCGCTGGTGAGCCTCGGATCCATCATGGGATCGGGCGGATTGATCGTAATGGATAACAGTTCCGACATGGTGGATGTGGCAAGATTCTTCATGGAATTTTGCATGGATGAAAGCTGCGGTAAATGCGTGCCCTGCCGGGTGGGAACCAGGATGATGTACGACCTGCTGCAAAAAATTTGTGATAACCAGGCTACACAAATTGACCTGGACCGGCTGGAAGAACTGGCTGTGTATGTTAAGGAAACAAGTCTTTGCGGACTCGGTGGATCAGCGCCCAATCCTTTGCTGAGTACGCTGCGCCACTTCAGGCAGGAATATGAAAGCCGTATCAACAGGCCTGAACCGATGTTGCATGCCCACAATTAATTATCAACTATCCGTTGCCGTTAGCGGAACAAAATATACAGTATGAATAAAATTCCGATTACCATTAATGATAAAAAGCTGGAGGTGGACCCGGGTAAAACGATCCTGGAACTGTGCCGTGAGCATGGTATCGAGATATTGACCATGTGTCATTTAAAAGGTATTGTTGATATCGGTGCCTGCCGGCTTTGCCTGGTGGAGATCGAAGGCGTTAACCGGTTATTATCTGCCTGTACCACAAAGGTTGCCGCAAATATGATCATCAAAACTGATACGGAGCGAATTAAAAAATACCAACGCATCACTACCGAATTGTTTTTTGCTGAGCGCAACCACGTATGTGCAGTATGTGTGGCCAATGGGAAATGCGAACTGCAAAACCTGGGATACAAAGTAGGGATGGATCATATCCGTTACCCGCATTTATTCCCGCAATGCGAAGTGGACACTTCACACGCCTGGTATGTGATGGATCATAACCGCTGCATCATGTGTACCCGCTGTGTGCGGGTTTGCAACGAAGTGGAAGGCGCCCACAACTGGGATGTGATGAACCGTGGGCACAATGTGCGTGTGATCTCAGATTTTAATACACCGTGGGGAGAATCGGTTACCTGTACCTCCTGCGGAAAGTGTTTACATGCCTGCCCCACCGGCGCCATCTGGCCCAAGGCCATCGTACAGGGTCAACTGCAAAAAAATCCGGCGATGATAAATGAGCTGGTGGAGAAGCGTAAGATGAAATTGTGATTGCTGCGTTGTGTATCACGGGTACAAGTGTGCGACGCAACGATGATGACCGGTGCTGTGAGGCCGGTACCAAAATAAAAAAACATGAACAAGAAAAAACTGGCGACCGTTTGGTTAGGTGGCTGCTCGGGCTGCCACATGAGCCTGCTCGATATTGACGAACGCATACTGGATGTAATTCAACTGGCCGACATTGTTAAGAGCCCGGTGGTTGATGGCAAGGAGTTACCGCCCGTTGATATTGTGCTGGTGGAAGGCGCTATTACCAGTGATGAACACTACCGCGAAATCCTGCACATCCGTAAACAGGCAAAAACCCTCGTGGCACTGGGTGATTGTGCGGTGATGACGAATGTAACGGGCATGCGTAACTACTTTCCATTGAAAGAGGTGATGGACACTGCTTACGTGAGTGCGGTCAGCAACGACGGGCAGGGTGAAATGCCGGAACATACCTGTTTGCTGAAGCTGCACGAAAAAGTGGTTCCGTTGCAACAGGTGGTGCCCGTTGACTTTGTAATTCCCGGTTGCCCGCCGGATGCAGATACCATCTTTTATGTGCTCTTTGAATTTTTGAATGATCGCCAGCCTGATTTAGCGTTGGCAAAAAAACTGAAATATGGATAAGCGAAGAATAATGATATCGCCTGTTACAAGGATAGAAGGACATGCCAACATCAGCATCGACCTGGATGAACAGGGACTTGTAAAAGATGCCTGTTTTCATGTGAATGAATTCCGTGGCTTTGAAAAATTTTGCGAAGGACGCATGTACACTGAAATGCCCACCATTACTCCACGTATCTGCGGTATTTGTCCTACCAGTCATACACTGGCCAGTGTAAAAGCCTGTGAAATGATACAGGGCATTCAACCAACATATACGGCCAACCTGTTGAGACGGTTGATGCACATCGGGCAAAACCTTTCTTCACATGCCTTGTCGTTTTTTCATTTGAGTGCGCCTGATTTTTTATTGGGTTACGATAGTGATCCTGCCAAACGCAATATAGTAGGCATCGCTGAAAAGCATCCTGATATTGCGTTGAGAGGAATACGCCTCCGGAAATTTGGCCAGGAACTGAGTGAAAGAATCACCGGTAAAAAAATTCATATCATGGGTATTGTGCCGGGGGGTATGGCTTTTCCTTTATCGGAAGATAACCGCAAAGCCCTGCTCAACTGGATACCTGAAGCCATTGAAACCGTTCAAACAGGCATACGCATCATCAAAGAGTTTATGGATGAGCATGAAGAGATGGTGCAAACTTTTGCCACTTCGCCCACCTTGTATTTAGGAACTGTTGGTGCCGGTGGTGAACACGAACTGTATGATGGGAAGTTGAGATTTATTGACCAGGATGGAAATATTTTGCATGACCAGGTACCACCTGGAGAATACCTGCAGTTGATTGCAGAAAGATCGGTGCAGTGGTCGTACCTGAAGTATCCTTATTATAAGCCGCTGGGTTTTGACGATGGTTGCTACCGCGTGGGACCATTGGCCCGTTTAAACGTTTGCAGTAAGATGCGTACACCGCTGGCGCAGGCAGAGTTTGAAGTGTTTAAACTGTTGAATGACGGCAAGCCGGTGCATGGCGCTTTTTACTATCATTACACAAGGCTCATCGAGGCATTGAGTGATGTGGAAGATGCAGAAAGGATACTCAACGATCCGCAGGTTACGTCGCTGCACATACAACACCATGGCCGTTGGAATTATGAAGAAGGTATTGGAAGCTCAGAAGCACCGAGGGGTACTTTGTTTCATCATTATAAAACCGATGCTACCGGGAAATTAACAATGGTGAACCTGCTGATCGCCACCGGGCAAAACAATCCATCCATGAACCGGTCAGTGCTGGACGTGGCGAAGCAATATGTAAAGGGCGACCAGGTAAGTGAAGGCATGCTCAACCGGGTGGAGTCTGCTATACGTTGTTATGATCCCTGTCTTTCCTGCTCCACACATGCGATCGGTCAAATGCCAATGGTGATAGAAGTGAGAGACAATAAAGGAGCTGTTGTAAAAAGACTGGAGCGGTTTTAAAGAGCTTTGTTTTTGATCCATTTGCAGATGGTGCTGATAGCACTGTCTGCATTTTTTTTGGCGCAGAACGAAAATTGTTCACCGGCTTCAAAGTTCACCGCTTCAATAGCACATAACATAATCGACAGTTCTGTGTGATACAATTGCCGGGCCAGTGCATGCAGTAATGCGGCGTTTATTTTATGAGTGGATGCTGCAGGAGAGGTGTTTTGTTTTGTTAAACTGCTGAAGGATACTTTACGTGTGCTTACGGAAGCATCCACCAATACGATATGATTGTAAGCTAAAAAATCATCGAGCAGTTCAATGTGGAGTTGCTGCACCGCCATGGTTTGCACGCCCGGCAGGCGCAGGTGTTCAATGCGGGAAGCGATGTAAGCACCAATGCCATCGTCGCCACGCAGTACGTTACCAATACCAACTATCAGGATGTTGTTGCGGGGGTTCATTGTATCTCCGAATATCGTTAATAACAGCAGCAATCTTTACCGGGTTGGTCAGGGTGTGTACTGATGAATATCATAGGCAGAGAAGCGGCTGCCGGTTATTTTTGGAAACGATTTGTTATATGAACCTCTGGAAAAATATCATTCGCAGGCCCTCCTGATCTTCCCTTCCCATCTAGCGCAACCATCATTCATCACCAGCCCCTTTGGCTGTAAAATGTTATACATGAAAACGATCATTGAACCCTTCCGCATAAAATCAGTGGAACCTATTTACTTCACCACGCGTGAACAACGCCGGGAGATACTTGAAAAGGCCAGCTACAATCCTTTTCGCATACACGCCAACGATGTACTAATCGACCTGCTCACCGACAGCGGTACCAGTGCTATGAGCGCCAACCAATGGGCCGGTATTATGCAGGGTGACGAATCGTATGCTGGCAGCAGCAGTTTTTACAAATTTGAACAGTCTGTCCGCAGTATCACGGATATGCCATACATCATTCCCACGCACCAGGGGAGGGCGGCTGAAAAAATTATTTTTTCAATTCTGGGAGGAAAAGGAAAGTATTTTATCAGCAATACATTTTTTGACACCACCCGCGCCAATATTGAA
>CAYVLT010000091.1:0-14649 GCA_964452405.1 uncultured Ferruginibacter sp. | reverse complement strand
ATTAACGGAAAAGTACAAACGCTTTCGCCTAAAGAGAATGAATTGCTGAAGATGATGTGCGAATACAAAAACGATCTGCTTCCACGTGAAGCTGCACTTAAAAAGATCTGGGGAAGTGACACCTATTTTAACGGCCGCAGTATGGATGTGTACATTGCCAAACTGCGTAAATACCTGAAGGAAGACGAAAACATTGAAATCGTAAACATACATGGCAATGGCTTCAGGCTGGTTGCGCCTTAATTATCCGGGGGTGGTGCCGCCCCTGTAATGCGGCCTGGTAAAGCTTTAAGTTAATTAAAAAAGCAGGTGTTCATTCACCTGCTTTTTTGTTATGGCCAATTGAAGCAATTTACCAATTGCCATGTTATATCAAACGCCTGTGATAATTAACCTGACCCAGGTGATAGTTGAGGTGTCCGTATAAATGGTATAAGAACTGGCCCGTAGTCATTTCATCTGTAAACAGTTTCAACGGGTAAATACTTTGCAGATCGTCCTCGCTGAGTTGCAGTAGGGTAGCCGTAACTGCGGTCTTTGTTTCTTCAATCATCTGCAGCAGTTGCGCTGCTGGAATATTTTTGTCAGCGAATTCCTTTTCGCGTTGCCGCTCGTAGGGAATATGGCCAAGTGTGTTACCAATAAAATGCTTCAGGTTGCCCACCAGGTGCAGGCAAAGGTTACCGGCCGAATTGCTGATGCCGTCCTTAACCATCCACATGGCTGAAGCAGGCTCGTATAAACCTATTTCTGCTGAGAGACGATTGAGGTCTCTCTCAAATAATGCAGCTAATTCTTTCATGTTTCGGGGATTGATTTTATTTAAAGTTTACAAATTCAGTTCTATCTGGTGCATGCCGGTATCTGCAAATACCGTCATGGGATTGATATTGGCCGTTTTGTCCTTAGTGGGATACCAGGGTCTTTTTTCAGGCACGCAGATCAGCAATCCCTCATCATCACCAATGGTACGGAACTGGGGTAACGGTTCCTGTTTTCCAAAGTAAGTCAATTCATATTGCTGCATCAGCTCGCTGGTATTGGCATCAAACTGGTCGTGGGAAAATACCACGCAGGCTTCACTGATATTGCGTATCTGTGCCGGTGAAAACTGCTCAATTTCATTGTCGTTAAGATCGAAGCGTGCAATTAATTCCACCACGTTTCCGGCAGGATCGTAAAAGTAAATAGCCCTTGCGTGCCAGGTATCAAAATCGGCGATAGACGAATGGTAATCATCGAGCCATAAAAGTGTTGTGCGCTCTGAAAGCCACTGCCCTGCTTCTTCAATTTTGTTGGAAGGAATGTTGAATGCAAAATGATAATAAGGTCTTGTATTCTCCTTTGCAGGCTTAAATACCAATTGTGAATTGCCCACCTGTACGATCACCTGGTCACTTTCCTTTTTTACCGGGAGTTGTAATAAGTCACCATAAAATGCGGCCAAAGCGGCAGGTACGTGGCTTTCTAAAATTAATTTCTGAATTTTCATAGCATTGGTGTTATCCACTTGATCCAATGATCGCTGCGCTCTTTCACTGTGGTATGTAAAGTTAAAAATCGTGTGCTGCTGTGCACATTGTTTGTGATAAATGGTCAACGTCCTGGTGGAGCCGGGAACAGGCTGACAGCTTTTTACGCAGATTCAAACAGGTAAATATGCGGTTCAAACATTTTTTTTTTGCTTTTTTGAAAAATGAATCTTTATTTTGCCTTTTTAACCAAATGGTTAAACCTTATGGTAAAAGTGGACAAAGAAACAGACACCCGAAATAAGATACTGGCCGCTGCCAGGAATGTGTTTTTGGTAAAAGGCATGGCGGGCGCACGTATGCAGGATATTGCCGATGAAGCAGGCATGAACAAAGCGCTGCTCCATTATTATTTCAGCAGTAAGGAAAAACTGTTTGAAGTCATCTTCCTGGAGGAAGCAGGTAAATTTTTTCCCCGTATCAATATGATCTTTGAATCATCCCTGCCACTGGTTGAAAAAATTGAAAAATTCGTAGTGGAGTACATTGATGAAGTGCAGCAAAATCCTTACCTGCCCATGTTTATATTGAACCAGATTAACCAGGATAGTGATAAATTTTTAGGTAAGATACTAGGTCGCCGTAATCAACCCAACCCGGAACATTTTTTGGCCCAGATAGAAAAAGAAGTGAAGAGGGGCAACATCAGACCCGTTAACCCGGTGCAGTTACTGATCAATATTTTATCGATGTGCATCTTCCCCTTCATTGCCAAACCAATGATCCGGAAAAAAATCGGTCTTGACGAGCAGCAATTCCATTTGCTGATGGAGCAGCGAAAAAAAGAAGTACCGCAATTCATCATCAATGCCATTAAGAAACAGTAATGAACCAACTGATCATTACATACTAAAATAAAAAGGGATGAAACATTTTTGTTTTTTATTGTTCCTGCTTCCAGGCGTTGCTTTTTCGCAGAACGTGCTGAGCCTGCAACAGGCCTACGACCAGGCAAGGGTGAACTACCCACTTATCAAACAACAGCAACTGGTGCAGCAAACCAGTAACCTGTCGGTGGAGAATCTGCGAAAGGCATTTTTACCGCAGGCAACGCTCAGTGGCCAGGCCACCTACCAGTCGGATGTAACACAGGTAAACATTCCCATACCGGGAGTGAAGATCGACCCACCCGGAAAAGATCAGTATAAAATACTGGCGGATGTTAACCAATTAATCTACGATGGTGGAGTGATCAGGCAACAGCAGCAGGTGCAACGCCTTTCAGAAGCGGTGGAACAGCAGAAGATAGAAGTGGAACTGTATAAAATAAAAGAACGCATCAATCAACTGTTTTTAGGAGTCTTGTTTTTAGATGCGCAGCAGGCGCAGGTGGATCTGGTGAAAGCTGATTTGTCAACCGGCATCAAAAAAGTGGAGGCACAGGTAAATAACGGGGTTGCTTTCCGGTCGAACCTGGATGTGTTGAAAGCAGAGCTGTTAAAGGCCGACCAGCGATCAATCGAACTCAGTTCCTCCAGGAAAGGTTACCTTGATATGCTCGGACTATTCATCAACAAACCCCTTGATGAAAATACGGTACTTGAACAACCCGCTCCTGTAACCGGCATCATAAGTGACAGCATCCAGCGACCCGAGTTGCGACTGTACAGCACGCAGGAATCCCTTTTGCAGGGGCAACAGAAACTGGTGACCGCAAAAAATCTTCCCAAAGCCAGCCTCTTTGCACAGGGGGGCTACGGCCGGCCTGGTTTAAATTTCCTGAATAATAAATTTGATTTCTTTTATACAACAGGCATCCGGCTGAGTTGGTCTATCGGCAATCTATACACGAAAAAAAATGACCGCGATCTGCTAACGCTGAACCAGAAAATGGTATCGGCACAAAAAGAAACCTTCCTGCTCAACACCAATGCTTCGTTAAAACAACAGGCAGCCGAGGTGGAGAAACTTCAAAAGCTGGTTAGTACTGATGGGGCCATTATTGCATTGCGGGCACAGGTAAAAAAAGCAGCCGCTGCACAATTAGATAACGGCGTGATCACCGCTAATGACTATTTACGGGAAGTAAATGCTGAAGACCAGGCCAGGCAGGCACTGATCACCCATAATATCCAATTATTACAGGCCGCGATAAATTATAACACCATTGCAGGAAAACAATAAATAACAATGAGAAACATTTTTACCACAGCGTCCACCACAGGACAAGATCGATCACAGGCGCCTTTGCTGAAAAAAATATTTATGCCCACGCTGCTGGCAGCGCTGTCGCTTATGGCCTGTAACAATAAAAATGACCAGTTTGATGCGTCGGGTACATTTGAAGCCACCGACGAAGTGATCGTTTCATCTGAACTTCCGGGCAAGATCATCCGCCTCGATATTTCAGAAGGAGATAAACTGATCAAAGACAGTGTCGTGGGTAATATCGATGCAGAAAATCTCTCCCTGCAAAAAGCCCAGGTAGAGGCAAGCATCAAGGCGTTGGGAGAAAAAACAGCAGACCTTGGTCCGCAGGTAGCATTGCTGCAAAACCAGTTACAGGTGCAGCAATCGCAACTGGATAACCTGCTACACGAAAAAACACGGATCGAAAACCTGCTGAAAGCAGATGCTGCCACCGGCAAGCAACTTGATGACATCAATGCCCAGGTGGATGTGGTAAAAAAACAAATGGCTGTTACCCGGCAACAGATCAACGTGCAGCGCAGCAATGTAAACCTGCAGAACAGGACCGTGTTGAGCGAGGCAGATCCGCTACAGAAGCGGGTGGCACAATTGAAAGACCAGGAACAAAAAGCTGCTGTTGTGAACCCGGTAACAGGCACCGTTATCACCAAGTACGCAGAAGCTGGAGAAGTGACCGCAGCGGGAAAAGCGTTGTATAAAATTGCTGACCTGTCAACCCTCACACTCCGGGCCTATATCACCGGCATCCAACTGGCACAGGTAAAACTGAACCAACCGGTACACGTTTATATCGACAGCAGCAATAACAGTTACCGGGAATATAACGGTACCGTGTACTGGATTTCAGACAAAGCGGAATTTACTCCTAAAACCATCCAGACAAAAGAAGAAAGGGCTAACCTCGTGTATGCAGTAAAGATCAGGGTTAAGAATGATGGCTTACTGAAGATCGGTATGTACGGGGAAGTAAAATTAAATCCCTGACCATGTTGATCCCAATCATATAGCAAACTACCAGTTATATCAACCAGGGCAGGTTCGCTGCCACCATGTAAAAAAATATTATGAGCTCCTCTGTTTCAGTATTAAATATCAGCAAAAGCTATGGCACTAAAAAAGATGCCGTAACAGCCGTGCAGGATATTTCATTTGAAGTAAACAAAGCTGAGCTGTTTGGGATCATTGGGCCGGATGGTGCAGGAAAAACAACGCTGTTCCGCATCCTCACCACGCTGCTGCTTGCCGACAACGGGCAGGCCACTGTAGATGGTTTTGACGTGGTAAAAGATTACAAAGAAATCCGCAAACGCGTGGGTTATATGCCCGGCAGGTTCTCTTTGTACCAGGACTTGACGGTAGAGGAAAACCTCAATTTTTTCGCTACCATCTTTAATACCAGCATCGAAGAGAATTATGACCTGGTGAAAGATATCTATTCCCAGATTGAGCCATTCAAAAACCGGAGGGCCGGCAAACTCTCCGGAGGCATGAAACAAAAGCTGGCACTGAGTTGTGCGCTCATTCACCGCCCCTCGGTACTTTTCCTGGATGAACCCACCACCGGGGTAGATGCGGTATCCAGGAAAGAATTCTGGGAAATGTTGCAACGCCTGCAGCAACAGGGTATCAGCATCCTGGTATCCACCCCTTATATGGATGAGGCCAGTCTTTGTGACCGTGTGTTATTGATGCAGACAGGTAATGTTCTTTCCATTGATACACCGGAAAAGATCGTAGCTGATTTTGGCAAACAGCTTTGGGCAGTTCGTTCGCAGGACATGCTTCACCTGCTGAATGATCTTAAAACGATGAATGAAGTGGAAAACGCTTACCCCTCCGGCACCTATCATCATGTAATCATGAAAAACGGGTTTGATGATACAACACTGCGATCACAGTTAGGAAATAAATTCCCGGGCATTGAAATAAAAATAATGAAACCCAACATTGAAGATTGCTTTATGCAGTTGATGCGGTAACGCTCACCGTAACAGAACGCTCAATGACTTTAAAAAACAGGTAAACATGGCCAACGAAAAGATCATTACCGCCGATAAACTCACCAAACGCTTTGGCGATTTTGTGGCCGTGGATGAAATTTCGTTTGAAGTAAATAAGGGGGAGATATTCGGTTTCCTCGGCGCCAACGGTGCAGGCAAAACAACAGCCATGCGGATGCTGTGCGGATTATCATTGCCCAGTGCCGGCGCTGCCACGGTAGCAGGTTTTGACGTGTACAGGGAAAATGAAAAAATCAAAAAAAGCATTGGCTATATGAGCCAGAAATTTTCGTTGTATGAAGATCTTACGGTCAAGGAAAACATGCGCTTTTACGGGGGCATATATGGCAAGAGCGATTCATTCATTAGGAATAAAACAGCCTTTGTGCTGGAACACCTGCATCTTGAAAAGGAAGCCGACAAACTGGTAAGATCACTGCCGCTGGGATGGAAACAGAAACTTGCTTTTTCAGTGGCCATCTTTCACGAACCGGTAGTGGTTTTCCTTGATGAACCTACCGGCGGGGTAGATCCCGTAACCAGGCGTGAATTCTGGAGCATGATTTACCAGGCAGCCGAAAACGGTATCACCATTTTTGTAACCACGCATTATATGGATGAGGCCGAATATTGCAACCGGGTGAGCATAATGGTGGATGGAAAGATTGAAGCACTGGATACACCGGCCGCCTTGAAGAAAGCACATGGTGTGGAAAGTATGGATGAAGTGTTTTTGAAATTAGCCCGGAAAGCAACCCGGACCGATGGTTGATATCATTTATAAAAAGCAAATATGAAACAGGTAAGTGCACAACAAAATAGTAAAGTACCGGCAGCCCGTGTACCGGTATTGCTTCCTGTGTTATACCTGTCTAATAAACCGGCCACAGGCTTATCATTAAAATCATCAGGCAAATGAAAAAGGTTACCCGTTCAAATATCAGCGCCCAGTTCTTTGCCTTTGTTAAAAAAGAATTCTTTCACATCTGGCGGGACAGGCGCACCATGTTCATATTGCTGGGCATGCCAGTGGTGCAGATCATAATTTTCGGGTATGCACTTACCAACGAAGTGAAAAATGCAAAAATAGCGGTGCTGGATCATTCGAAAGATGCGGCCACCGCCGCTCTTATCGCACAGGTGGATGCCAGCCGTTATTTTGCAATCGAGGAAAACCTTCAATCCAATGCCGATATTGAAGCTGCCTTCCGCAAAGGTGTGATAAAAATGGTGATGGTATTACCCAACCATTTCGGTGAGGACCTTCAGCATTTTAACAAGGCACAGGTACAACTGGTGGCGGATGCGTCTGACCCCAATGTGGCAAACACCCTCACCAATTACGCCTCAGCTATCATCCGGGATTACCAGGGAAATATCACTGATCAGAAAAAGATGCCCTACAGCATCAGCACTGAAGTGAGAATGTTATACAATCCTCAACAGAAGGGGGCATACAATTTTGTACCCGGTGTGATGGCGATGGTGTTGTTGCTGGTATGCACCATGATGACAGCCATCACGATTGTGAAAGAAAAAGAAACCGGCACCATGGAGATCATATTGGTTTCTCCCATGAAACCGCAATTGGTGGTATTTGCAAAAGCGGTTCCCTACCTGTTACTTTCCATCGTAAATATCACCAGCATTTTATTGCTGAGTGTATTTGCCCTGGAAGTGCCGGTAAACGGCAGCCTGCTGCTGCTGGTGATGGAAAGCATCCTGTTTACATTGGTATCACTTTCACTTGGCTTACTTATTTCTTCGGCAGCAGGCTCACAACAAACGGCCATGTTCATTTCACTCATCGGGCTGTTTCTGCCTACGGTGATGCTGAGCGGTTTTATGTTCCCGATCGAAAACATGCCGCTGCCGTTAAGAACGGTATCAAATGCAGTGCCTGCAAAATGGTACTACATCATTGTACGATCCGTAATGATCAAGGGAGTGGGACTTAAATATATATGGAAGGAAACATTGATTCTTACCGGTATGATGATCTTTTTTTTAACCGTAGCGGTAAAGCGGTTTAAGATAAGATTAGCTTGACAATATTAAAAGGCAACGGTTAACAAACCATCTAACGGGCATGCGAACACTAAAATTTTTACTGCAGAAAGAATTCAGGCAGATTTTCAGGGATCCGTCTATCATCCGGCTTATCTTCATCATGCCTGTGATACAACTCGTAGTACTGCCCTGGGCCGCTGATTACGAAATGAAAAATATCCGCATCAGCATTGTCGACCATGACCGGTCTGACTATTCCCGAAAACTGGCAAATGCCGTCACTGCATCCGGCTATTTTATCCTCAACGATTTTTCCGGTTCTTTCACGAACGCGTTTGACCAGGTAGAGAAAGATAATTCAGACATCATCCTCGAAATACCACCTTCCTTTGAAAAAGATCTTGTAAGAGACAGCGAAGCAAAACTATTTATTGCCGGCAACGCCATCAACGGCATAAAAGCGAACCTCGGCAGCGCCTATCTCAGAACCATCATACAGGATTTTAACCAGTCGGTGCGGTTGCAGTGGATACAGGTGCCGCGGTTCAGTCCTGAAACGCAGGTGGAAGTTTCTGCCTCCAACTGGTTTAACCCATTGATGAACTATAAATACTTTATGGTGCCTGGTATACTGGTGATCTTATTAACGATGGTGGGTTCTAACCTCACGGCACTCAATATTGTAAAAGAAAAAGAGATTGGTACCATCGAACAGATCAATGTAACGCCGGTAAAAAAATATCATTTCATCCTTGGAAAGCTGATTCCATTCTGGATACTGGGATTGTTTGTACTCACACTGGGATTGCTAATCGCCAGGCTGGTATATGGCATTACACCTGTTGGGAATTTTGGCGCCATTTATATTTTCGCTGCCGTGTATTTACTGGCAGTGCTCGGCCTTGGCCTGCTGATTTCAACCTATGCCGCCACCCAGCAACAAGCCATGCTTATTTCTTTTTTTATCATGATGATCTTCATCCTGCTGGGCGGCCTGTACACATCCATTGACAGCATGCCGGTATGGGCCCAATGGATTACAAAATTCAATCCTGTATCATACTTTATCGAAGTAATGCGGATGGTGGTACTAAAAGGAAGTACGATTGGAGACATTAAAGAAAAACTACTGATCATGGCAGGATTTGCAGCTGTGCTGAATGGCTGGGCTGTGCTCAGCTACCGTAAGCGCTCCTAGCTCAATCGCCTGTTGACAGGCAGTAGAGACTTCCATCGGTGCTGGTAAAAAACACCTGTAGCTTTTCCACCAACGGAGTGGAGAATATGCCACCCAGCTCCACCTGGGCCTCTAAAAACTGCTCATTGCTTTTGATGATGGAATAAATATCATCCCGGTAAATGTCATCTGGCTTAAAATAGCGCAGGTGATTGTTTGTATAAGCATCCGTATTGTAAACCCATTTGTCTTTTCCTGTGATTGCATCCACTGCATGCAACTTACCGATGGTAGTGCCGATGTATAAGGTTGTTCCTTCAAAAGCAGGATGACCAAACATGAGCAGTTCCATGTTACGCTTCCATTTTTCCTTCATTGTATTCACATCAAAAGCTGCCAGTATTCTTTCATCTGCACCGGCCAAATACAAGGTTGAATCATGAATTGTATTTGACAAAACCCAGCCCCGGGTAAATACTTTGTTCCAACTGGCAACACCTTTCTTTTTATCGATGGCATAAACATTATAATCCCTTGCCCCAATTACGATGCTGTTGTTTACCATTGCCGGGCTTCCCTGCACTTCCCCTTTGGGAAAATACGCATGACCCACTGTTTTAAATTTCCAGCGTTGGGTACCGTCATTCAAATCAACTGCATATACATTACCATCGAATGAGCCAAAGTAAATAGTACTGTCGTCGCAGGCCGGCGTTCCATGAATCGGCCCCCCGGTTTTAAAGGTCCAGCAGCCTTTACCATTAACCGGATCTATCGCATACAGGTTACCGTTACCCATCCCGGCAAATAAGCGCCCGTTACTCATTACCGGTGAAGACTGGTGGTAATCTGCAAAATCATAAGTGGTTTCTCCGCCCTGGAATTTCCATTGAAGGGAGCCGGCGGTATCAAGGCAATATAAAAACCCATCCCCGCTTATAAAATACAAAAATTGATTTTGCAACAGGGCGGTAGACCGGATGGCACCGCCTGTTCTGAAGCGCCAGGCTTCTTTTCCATTGGAGCTATTCACGGCGTAAAACACACTGTCGGTAGAACCAAAAAATACGAGGGTTCCATTGCCTGCAGGCGAGGCAAACAACGGCGCCTTAGTATTGAATTTCCAGCGCAGTATTGCTGGTTGGGCCTGTATTTCAGCAGCCGCTGCCAGGATAAGAATGCAACTGAGTGCCCACAGCTTTTTTACGGTCATTTAATTTGTAGACAATGGTGAGCACCAAAATTCACTCTTTGTATTAACAGTTGGTAACCGGTCAACATTAAAATAACCTCGCATAAAAAATCACCAGCCTGTCGGAAAAATACATTTCGTTACAACAAAGCCTGCTACCTGCTGGGTTATGCTGCCGGTTGGTTGCCGGAATATTCGGACTGCAATGACTCTATCACTTTTTTAAGCGTATCAATCACGTAGGCCAGCGATCGATCGAGTTCTGCAGAGGACTGTTCCGTCAGCGCCAGTGCTTCTACCTGGCGGATCTCCTCTTTAAGAGAATGAATGCCAAGATTATCGAATGAGGACTTAATTTTATGCGCAACTGCCTTGATGGCCTGGAAATCATTCCTGATACGTGCCAGCTCAAACTGCCCGATCGACACATGCGCCTGCTCAATAAAGAGGTGAATCACTTTTAAAAAGAATTCCTGGTTCCCGTTACTCAGCGTACGCAACTTCGAAAGATCATATAGTGATGCCACCGGAACCGCGGGTTTCTCTGTAGCCGAAAGCACCACTTCTTTTCCCAGCCATTTTGCGATGGTGGCCACCAGCTCCTGTTCTTCAAAAGGCTTGGAGATAAAATCATTCATGCCTGCCGCAAAACATTTATCACTTTCTCCTTTGATCGCATTGGCCGTAAGCGCAATGATCGGCACATCCGATTTCAACTCCGACCGGATAATAGTTGTTGCTTCCAGTCCATCCATTTCAGGCATCTGCATATCCATCAACACAAGATCAGTTTCATGATTACGGAGCGCCTCCACACCCTCAATACCGTTCACTGCTTCGGTAACCACTGCGCCATATTGCCCGAGTGTAATGGTTGCCACCAGGCGGTTGATCTCGTTGTCTTCCACCAGCAAAATTTTCTTTCCTCTTAAAATAGAACTATCGGTGATCACTGTTTCCTCCTGCACCAGCTCCGCAGTGTTGCCGATATCAAATGGAATAGACATGGTGATGGTGGTGCCGATATTTTTTTCACTCTTCACATCAATGCTGCCACCCATCAGTTCAGTTAATTGCTTGGTGATCGTCATCCCCAGGCCTGTGCCGCCAAATTTGCGGGTAACCGATTTGTCTTCCTGGCTGAAACTCTGGAACAGGTTACTTTGAAACTCTTTGTCCATTCCAATACCGTTATCAGCCACACTTATCTGTAATAGCTGGTTGGTATCATGTTGTAACAACAGTTTACAGGCGATCTTTATTTTTCCTTTCTCAGAAAATTTCACCGCATTGCTCACAAGATTAAAGAGGATCTGTTTCAAACGGTATGGATCACCTTTTATCACAGGCGCCACATCCGCCTCTATGCAGTAGCTGATCAACAAACCTTTTTCAGAAGCACGGTGTTGCATTACATCCACCGTGTTTTTGATCACTTCCGAAATACTGAAACTGATGCGTTCCAGCGCCAGTTTGCCGGCTTCAATCTTGGAAATATCCAGGATATCGTTGATGATCACCATCAGGTGTTCACCCGCATTGTTGACGGTGTTGAGGTAAAATTTCTGTTCTTCGTTCAGGTTGGTTTTCTGCAACTGTCGACTCATTCCTAAAATTGCATTCATCGGGGTGCGTATTTCGTGGCTCATGTTAGCCAGGAATGTTTGCTTGGCATTTGCCGATGATTCTGCCTGCTCTCTCGATTCAAGCAATTGCAATTCCAGTAGTTTCTGATCAGTAATATCGAGATGGATGCCGATCGATCCCACCAGCTCGCCTTTATCATTGAAGCTGGGCGCGCCGCTGATCAGCCACCACTTGATGGCACCGCTTTTGTTTTTCACAGCGAGCTCGTAAGCATCTGACACACCCCTCCGCCTGCTTTCATTTTTCATATCCATCAATTCAGCGCTTTCTTCCTTCACAAAAAGATCTCCCGCCTTTTTACCGATCAGTTCCTCCATGCTGTAGCCACTCATGTCGCAAAAGCTTTGATTGGAAGACTGTATGATCTCCCCATTATCCACTTCCAGCAGACCCAGGTTCATATTGGCAATGATGTTACGGTATTTTTCCTCCCGTATCTTCAATGCCTGGTCGGCATTTTTTCGTTCAGTGATATCAAGCATAAAACCGGTGAATACCGTTCCTCTCGACGTATGGTACGAAAATGAGGAAGTTACCGAATACCACACCAATCCCCTCCCAGGCAATACCAGCCTTGCTTCTGCGTAAAATGAACACAGCGTATCACGGGATATTTTTCTTTTGTCTTTTAGTTGCTGTACATCTTCAGGGTGCAGGTATTTTTCAAACTCGTAAGAATCATTTTTACCGATACCGAATATTTTTTCGATGGCGGGACTAACATATCGAAGCCCTTCAGAGCCATCCTTCCTGAATTCAAATTCATAAATTACACCGGGGATACTTTCTGACAATGATTTGAATTGCTGCATCCGCCGCGACAGTGCAGCTTCCAGCTCTTTTTGCGCAGTGATATCAATATGTGTCCCGATGATCTTAACTGCATTTCCCTCGTTGTCTTTCTCGGTAACCACACCACGGTCCAGCACCCAATGTATGCTGCCATCTTTATAGATCACGCGGTATTCGCAGGCGTGGTGATCGATGGTTCCGGCCTTATATTTCAGATCATTCCCCTCCAGTATCTTCCTGTCGTCGGGGTGCGTGCAGTTCCACCACAGGTTCACCTCGTTGGTAAACTCATCTTTTCCATAACCAAGAATATGTGTGTTGGCATTGGAGAAATAAGTTTTACCGGTTTTAAAATTATGCTCCCAATAATTGTCTCCCACATTTGCCAAAGCAATTTTCAACCGTTCTTCATACTCCCTCAATTTTCTCTGTGCTGCTTTTTCGCCGGTAATATCTTCCACCATTGCAAAGTACTGTACCACGTTGCCTTCAGCGTCTGTTACGGCCTGTCCCCTGGAGCGGCCCCAGAACCAGGATCCATCTTTACGATAATGAATCAATTCCGAATTGAACGATCTGCCTTGTTCAAAATCGCTGAGCATTTCCCGCAATACATTCCGGTCGCTCATGGGTCCTTTGCACAAATCAAAAGGTGTTTTACCGATGATCTCCTCCTCGGAAAAACCGGTGAGTCGCCGGAAGCCCTGGTTCACCCATGATATTTTTCCATCGGCGGTGGTAAACACCACTCCATTTTCGTTAGCACTCGCTACAACGGATATACGCTTATATTCTTCCTCTGTTTTTTTTCGTTCTGTGATATCTGTGTTGGTACCGATGATGCGTTCATTGTTGCCGCCTCCTGTTTTAAAAACACGGCCACGGTCAAGTATCCACAGGTATTTACCAGTGCGGTGGCGGATCCTGTATTCCCGCTGGTGCGAACTGATTCTTTTATTGATATAATCTTTACCGGTCCTGATCACCTCTGCCAGGTCTTCCGGGTGTACACGACTGAGCCATTCCTTTTTTGAATTGCTGAATTCCCAATCTTCGTAACCGAGCATTCTTTTAAACTGCTTAGAGAAAAATACTTCCTTGGTAACGGCATCATATTCCCACACACCATCGCCGGTTCCTTCCAGCGCAAAATGCCAAAGTTCCTGGCTGGTCCTCAACTTATCTTATGCATGTTTTCTTTTGGTTACCTGTTTATTCAGGTAGCGTGCAATCATCAGCAGGTCGTCTGAATCGCTGGTATTTTGTTCACCGGTTATGGCACCAATCGTTTCTTTTAATTTTTCAAGCGATTGCTTTTTAACAGCGATCTCCTGCTTGAGCCTGCTGTTCACTTCAAGGTATTCCTGTTCGCTGATAGCAAAAGCCCTTTCAGAAAGTTCTTTATCCCGTTCACAGCCTACATATGAATCATTCACTGCTGTGAGCAACTTCAGCAGGCCCGGATGTTCCAGCATATCCGCCGGCAGGTAACGTGCAATTTGCCGTTGCAGCAGTTTATGGTAATTCATAAAAAGAGGTTATGGTCATTGTCTGGTTATGCAACTGGCATTCTCCACCTTCATTAAAAGGAGAGATTTCACCATAAGAATAAAAGCCCGTTACCGGTGTTCGATCTCCAAGTGATTCCAGAACAGCGTCCACTTCATCTTCCGTGCGTGCACCCAGGATGATCTTGCGCCCCACGCAACTTACCAACAAAGAAAAGTCCGGCTGCTCAGTGTTATTGAGCATAGCGCTCTGGGCCGCAACAGCGGCTGCATCGGTGAGCATATCAAAGTTGGCTTTCATAAAACGCACTTTGGATCCTTCAGGAATATCACCGGCGAAAGTCATGCTGCTTTCTTCATGGTCGATTGAAAGTATGGTGCGTACCACCGGTTGTGTACTGCCAGGGATGATCACTGACAGCGGGAATAACAAAGCTGACCCCGGCAGTTGGGCTGCTTCTGCCGGTCCAAGATATTTTTTATACATATCCAGCGCAAGCTGGCCATCCACTTCATACAATTTGTTGCCCGATGAACGGGTCACTTCCTTTTCAAGACCAAAGGTTTGCCAGCCACCATTGGATCCGTGTGTCACCACCAGCTTGTCGCCATAAAACCCAAGTGCAATGATCGTACCCTC
>CAYVLT010000090.1:0-14706 GCA_964452405.1 uncultured Ferruginibacter sp. | reverse complement strand
GTTAGTAAACGCCAGGCCCGGTGTGCCGGTATATATCGTTGAAGGGTGATTTTGCCGGTTACCATGTTCCCTGTATTGGCTCCGTTATTGGTAATATCGCCCAGGCCTGCCGTACCCACTGCGGATGATGCCAACACAAGATTGTCATTTGTTTGCAGTACGGCATTATTAAGGTTTCCGAAAAGCACGGTTGCTGAAACAACCAGTGCGGCACCGCTTCCGCTTACAGATACGCTGGGATTTACTGAACTGGCTCCTGTAAGCGTATTATTTACCAACAGGTTTGCCACTGTGTTTCCACTAAAATAGTTGCCTGCCAGTGTTTGTGTTGTGTTTCCAATAAGTTCAATTGTTCCTGACGTTGCATCGATTCCCTGGCTGGATGAAATGCTACCGGCTAATTTCAGGGTACCTGTCACCGTTACCTGTGCCGATCCTCCAGTTGCCACAGTAAGGTTATTTGCCAGCGCTGTGGTATTGATCACTGGATAAAAGCTGAGTCCGTTGGGAATAATTACATTGGTGGTGGCCGTAGGAACGCTTCCGTTACACCAGTTGAGGGTGCTGTTCCAGTCTGTATTAACTCCCAGCCATGTTCCCGGGTTGGATACCGTGAGTACAGCAACGGTACTGTATGCTGCCGCACAAATGCCGCTGGTTACCACTGCCCGGTAATAAGTGGTGACAGCCAGGTTGGAAACGGTGAGCGACGGTGTTGTATTGGCAATGGTGCCTGGAGCTGTAGCAAAATTATCCGTTGATGATTCCCACCGGGTGATCGACCCGGTATACCCACCGAGCGTTAACAGGCTGCTGTTGGTACCGGCACAAACCGTGGCGCTTCCAGTCACCGTTCCACCCTGTGAAGCCGGGTTAACCGTTACCGTTACTGGCGAACGGCTGACACTGGTGCAACCGGTCGCATTTATTTTGGCCTCTGCATAGTAAGTGGTGGTTGCAGCGGGGGTAACCGAAAAATTTGCAGCGCTGGAACTGGTGCCGATGGAGGTTCCGCCGCTGGAACTGGTGTACCATTGAATACTGTTTCCGGAGGAGGTCGCCTTAATATTTGAAGAGGAACCCTGGCAGATGGTAGCCGGACTCGCTGAAAGCGAAGTGGGTGCATTTGGAGTAGCCGTTACCGTTACTGTTTTTGTTTTTGTAACGATCGCATCATTATCGCCTGTAACATACACAGTGCAGCTAACCGTATAAGTTGCGGTAGCCGTAGGTGTTATAGTGGTTGTTTGGGCTGTATTAAAATTTGTATGAGTTGTTGGGGAACGGGTACCCGCCGCCGATATAGACCAACTACAGTCATAATGCACCGTATTATTCAACGGGGTGATGGTGGCGGTAAATGCCGTACCGGAACAAACGGCGGTGGTGGAAACAGAAAGGATAAATTGCGGTAAGCCACCTGCCGCGTTGAATTCAGAGAATGAAAAAGCAGCGTTATTCGCGTTGTCATTTGATACAGCTACAATGGTTGACCCAATGATGAGTTGCTGGGATGCACTGCCCCCGGTGGGTTGCAGCCCGGGAGCACCTGTATTGATGGTAACTGAAACGCTGGCGGATAATACCAGGTTGCCATTGGCCGTCCAGTAAATCTGTCCATTGGGCGCATTGATAATAACGGCAGAAAAATTTGACAGGTTTACAGTTCCGTTTCCAACCACGTTGAGTGTACCATTGATGGTGAGTATACCGCTTTGTCCAGTGATGGTACTTGCATCTATGGTTGACCCGGAAGCGATGGTATAATCTGCCAGGGCAACATTCCCCATACAAATAGCCACAAGGATAATGATCGCCGCTTTTGACCGGCGCAGGCCGATGCCGATGGCCTGCTTCGACCAACTGAACAGCCTGGCATTTTTGACCCAGCCGGCAAATATTGCTTTACGACCGCGTTTCATTGTCGTTGATTTTTCCCGGTACATACGAACCATTAAAAGCAACAGTTTCTTTTTTTCCTGTTGCTGTTCATGCGCCACTATCCCCGGTACTGAAACCGGGCCAATTCATAACTTGTTGACGATAGTTCAATTGCGATAAAAGACAACCCTGCTTTCTCCGTCAGCAGGATTGATTTTCCATTTTCAGGATTTTATTTGCCTGGGAATATCAGAGGAATGGGTGGTTTTAATAAGGGTATTGTATGGCAAATTAAAAAAGATAACGCGGTAAATGGTACTTTGCCTGCACCAATTATTGAATGGTTAACAAACATCCAGGGCCTGATCCGATAAATGAGGCATTATCGAAGAAGAGTTATAATTTAGGGCACTTTCAAAATCAGCCTGTGGGGTCACTAAAAAACAAATTCGCTTACCAGCTTTTACTATCTGCCACCCAGGTTTTAGTGCCATTGATCTCCTATCCATACATCACGCGGGTGATTGGCCCGGAGAACCTTGGTAAAGTAAACTATGTTGATTTCCTCTCGCAGTTGCTGATCGTTTTTGCCGGTTTTGGCATCCCTTATTATGCGGTAAGGGAGATTGCAGTACGGCGAAATGAGCCTGCGGACAAAAGCAAATTTATCCGGGAGATCCTGGTACTGCACGGAACCTTTGCCATGGCCGCCTCCATGGTATTCCTGCTCCTCACCTATCCCCAGTTTAAACAACAGGCTTCGTTGTACCTCCTCGCATTGCTGAACATATTGCTCAGCACCTGTTCATTTGAATGGTATATGCAGGGAACGGAGTCGTTCAGGTATACGGCCATAAGAACTGTGGTATTAAGAGTTTTGATGTTGCTGGCCTTTTTTATATTCATACAGCGGCCAGGTGATTACCTGTTGTATTACGGGATCTTTACAGCCGGAAATGTATTGCTGGTACTTTTCAACAGCTACAAAGTGTTCACTGAAAATAATTTCGGCAATGCTCCACTGGATCTCCGGCAACATCTTCGGCCCCTTTGGCATTTTTTTCTCACTTCCTCGGCCATCAGCATCTATATTTATTTTGATACGATCCTGCTGCAGCACCTTACCCACAACAGCCTGATTGTAGGATACTACACTGCCGCAGTAAAACTGGTAAAGGTTTGCCTGGTGGTATTGCTGGTTGCAGGCACTGTGTTGATGCCCAGGGTATCTTATCTTGCCGGCGCCGGAGAAACCCGCAGCGTAAAAAATCACCTGGACAAATCGCTGCTGTTGGTACTGACAGCCGGTATTCCCATCGGTGCAGGACTGTACCTCCTGGCACCGGAGATCGTGTTGGTGGTTGCAGGAGAGCATTTCGTGGATGCCATACCGTTGGTAAGGATACTCTCGTTTTTGCCGCTCGTGATCGGCCTCAGCAATATTTTCTGTTTCCAAACCCTGGTGCCATTTAATAAAGAAAAAATATTCCTGGCTGCAGCCATTGCCGGTTGCATCGCCAGCATCAGCCTAAACTATATTCTCATCCCGCTGCTATCCGCTGAAGGTGCAGCCTGGTCGAACCTTGTAACCGAGCTGTTAATCACCATCATCACCGGCTGGTTTGCTTACCGCACCGTTCGGTTTTCTTTTTCAGCACCCTCGCTACTAAAAACGATCGTGGCTTCAGCGTTTTTTTTGCCGTTGATTTTTTTATGCAGGAACGCATTTCATCAACCCCTGTTTGTTTTACTTTCGGCTATGGGTAGTTGCATTTTACTCTACGTATTTTTACAATGGATCATTTTCAGGAACCCGGTGGTGATTGAAGCGCTGAACTATCTTTCCGGTTTCTTTACATCAAAAAAATAAATTTGCCCCATAATTCAACATACTACCTGGCAGAAGGATTTCATGAACACTACAATGCAGGCGTGTTGAGAAAATACCATGAAACCTTCCTGGCGGCGGCAGGATTTAAACCCTTGTACTTTAAACACAGTCAACAGCAAACTTATTTCCACAAAGCATTACGATTGTTCGATTGCTTTTTAATGTTGCGGCGCCTGCCCAAAAATAGCCTGCTGGTATTTCATTTTCCCCTGCAGGCCACCGTGTACAAATTACTGCTGGTGCAGGCAAAAAGACGTGGCATCACAACCGCCGCCCTAATCATCGACCTGGATGGCATCCGTGACCGTGATGAAAAAGAGTGGCAGGCTGAAATAAAATTATTGAAACATTTTGATCACCTGGTAGCCCACAATGCTGCAATGAAACAATTGCTGTTACAATATTTACCAGGTGCCTCTATCAGTTGCATTGAGCTCTTCGATTACCCTTTTACCGGCACTGTGTTAAAAAGGGAGCGAAATAACCAGGTTTGTTTTGCCGGCAATATTGCTAAATCCGGCTTCACAAAACACCTGCACAAAATAGCAGGTACAACCTTTTTTATTTATGGACAGGGATTCAATCCAGGTGCGCCAGGTGAGCAGGTAATTTACAAGGGTGTTGTAGCGCCTGCGGAATTGCCCGCCGTGATCGAAGGAAGCTTTGGACTGGTATGGGATGGAGACTCAATTGAAAGCTGCGATCCCTACCTGCGTTTTATCAATCCTTACAAGGTTTCCCTGTACCTGGCAGCAGGATTACCGCTGATTGTCTGGAAAGACAGTGCGCTTGCGCAATTGGTGACAGAAAAGGCAATAGGGTTGGTGGTGGAATCCTTACATGAAATACCAGGAAAAATAGCAGCACTCAATGATGAAGCCTACTTACTGTTGCAGCAGAATGCGCTGGCGGCCGGCATGGGAATAAAGGAAGGCGTTCATTTTAAAGCGGTCATTCAACAGTTCCTGGGCTTGTAATTTTTTCTGCCAGCACCTGCCTGTACACTGCAAGCAACTGCTGCCCAACAACATTGTAATTGTATTTTTCAAAGGCGGCTGCCGCAATTCTTTTTTTATCAAACCGGCTCCTGGAAGCAGAGAAATGTTGAAGAGCGGCGGCAAGCGCTGCAGGATCATCAGGCCGGGCAAAAACTCCATTCACTTCGTCTTCCACCAGCTCATGAAATACGGCCAGGTCACTCACGATAACGGGTATCCCACAGGCATTTGCTTCGATGATCACGCAGCCGAAAGTCTCGTACCGCGAGTACAGGATCAACGCATCTGAAGACTGCATGGCTTTTGCCAGTGCCGGCTGCGGCACTTCTCCCCTGAAATGAACTTCCCGCTCCAGCCCGGATTGCTGCACCAGTATCCGCACGGAGTCATCGGCGGGACCGTAACAATCCAGCCTGAACACAGCCCCGTTCTTTTTCCACAGTGCCAGCGCTGCCATCATAGCAGGCATATTCTTTTGATATCCCATGGTGGATGCATGGATCAATTGCAGTGTTGAATTTGCCTGCTGGTGCACCGGAAAAAACAAAGAGGTATCAACCACGTTAGGTACCACGGTATACGGGATGTTTACAAAATCGGCAGCGATGGTGTTACCAAGATCGTCACTAACGGTGAGCACTATCCTGGCAGCCTTGAGTACCCGGTTATTGAACCAGTTAAAGATTGTTCCGTACTGGCGAATTCCCGGTTTTGCCAACCGGCTGTAACCCGCCCAATGCTCCGTAACGATATAGGGAATACTGTATTTTTTTTGAAGATAAAGGGCAAAAAGACCAGCCTTCATCGGTACATGAACATGTACCAGGGCGGGCTCACCAAACTCAGCCAGCACCTGCCGGTATAATTTTTTCTGCAATGAAAAATAGGTCCGGAACGAAAATAATTTTTCAGCGATACCCAACCTGCTGCCACCATAGCAGGCTGTAAAAATGCAAATATTACCGTGTTGCCTGCGGATGATCTCCGTACTTCCTTTTGGCATGGCATCATCCTTTACCACGGCAAGGATGATCAGCTGGTCAATAAAAGGCGCTACTGCCGCTGCATGGCGTTCGATGAAATCACCATTGTAAGGCGCGGTTCTGTTAGGAAACCAACTCGGCAGCCAAAGTACTTTCATGGCTGCAAGTTAACAGAATAAAAACTTGAAATCACCTGCTACAGGTCGTAGAAATATCGGGTGCGGTTGATCTTCAGATCTCTCAGCAAAGCAGATTTAGGACTGATGATCAATGAAAAGAACTTGCGCTGGCCGATCGGGTATAAAGCAATGGCCATTTGCCAGCAATGCATTTCGCGGGCAATGTTAAAGGAGATGAGGCCGAGACTGCTCGTGCTGAAACTATAACTACCGTTAAAGCCTATCTGCCATTTTTCGGTGAGGCGCAGGCTCCCGGAAAAATTAGCATCTGAATTGGTAACTGTTTTAAACTTTTTACGGGTGTAATCAAATGTTTGGTTAAACCGTAACGAGTACCCGAAATTGATGGACCATGGAATACTGAAGTCTGTATAGTCTGCCGGGTTATTGCTGATGTAGGCTGCTTCTTCCTGCTCTTCGGTCAATGGCAAACCGGTGTAAGGGTTCACCCCGTTGCCAAGGGCCGCTGATTTCTGCGTCTGCTTGGTTTTATCGCCGCCTTTGAAATTGGTGGACAGGGAAACGTTGGCACTCGACAATCTTCCGAGGGTTAAAAACTTGTCTTTCCATACCAGCCGGTTGATCCGCCTGCCGGTGGTATCATATTGATAAGGATCCAGGTTTCCTCCAAATGTAATATTGATCTTGTCAAACAGGTTGGTACGGGCACTCAGGGTGAGGTTGGATAACCGGAATGAATCAGCTAAAAAATTATAGCCGCCGTTAATACCCAATCCATCTATCAGGGTGATCTTTTTGGTAGCATCCTCACTTGTATCTTTTTTATCCCGCACCTTCATCTGAATATTATTATCCAGCCCGAAACTGATACCGCCAAAGCGTCCCTGCCCATAGGGTGAGTTGAGGTTAGCCTCAAAATAATTGAATTGCCTGAAATTAAAAGCAGTGTCAATTTGTGAATAATAAAATGATTTACCGTTCATGTCGGGTTTGTAGCTGATGCTGAAAGAGGGGCGCAATTCATGCCGGATGGCTTTCACTGCTGATCCTTTTTTAAAGCCGAACATCCCGAACAGGCGGGTTGACATTCCCAGGCTAAATGACATTTCACGGGCGGTATAAAATCCTTTGTTGATAGTGGTATCCAGTTTTTTATTGAGTGGATCCCAGGTGTACAGCGTCTTTTTCTGGTACCAGGTTTCGGTATAAGATACGCCAGGTGATACCTGCAGGGCGCCTAAGGGTGGCAATGACAATGAGATGGGAATACTGTGCCGGGCACCCCACAACATGTTCCGGCTGATCTGCGTGAACACCGGCCGGTGATCGTGTACAGCATTGGCCGTATCATCATAAAAGCTGGTGTTGTTGAGGATATTCGTATTTAGCGCCACCCCGATATTTTCATACCATTTATTACCACTTACTGCATCTTTTTTACGGAATGGGTATAATGTGTTTACATTAAAATTCACACTCGGCAACGTAATATTGATCTGTTTGGTGGTGCTGTTCTGGTTATGGTTAGCCAGGATATTAATATTAAAGGGTTTGTCTTTCCACACTTTACTGTAGCTGATGGAAGAGCTGAGCTGGTTGGTGAAATTCAGCAATGGGTTGTTGGGTGAATTTGAATTGAAGCTGTTGCTTCCGGCATCCACATAGGCGTTGAATGTAACACCCGGATGCGCTTTGCTGTCCATGCTGTGGGTCCACCTTACTTTAAAACTTTTGTTCACCGAATAATCCGGGTCACCTTTAAAATTCAACTTCAGTCTTTGTATGTCAAGATTGAAATTACCGGTATAACGGTAGCGCTTATAGTATCTCGGGCTTACCGTGAGGGTCCAGCCCCCGTATGAATAAAAGGTACCCCTTGCCGTTACATCCCACACATCATTCAGCACTTTGTAATAACCAAGGTTTTCCAGCGCCAGTCCGTATTGTGCATTTGCGTTGAATGCGGGCGCTATCAACCCGGAATGCCTCCCCTGGTACATGGGATAGATACCAAAAGGTAATACCACCGGGATAGGCACTCCTTCAAACTCCGGGTGCACAGGGCCGGTGATCGCGAATTTTTTATTGATGAACTTTATTTTTTTACTTACAAATGCAAAGTGGGGCGTATCGAGGTTGCAGGTGGTGATGCGTGCCCGGTAGGCAAAGAAGGAACTTGTATCAATTTTTTTGATGCGCTCTGCATACACGTACATTTCATCCTGCTGGGTGTAAGTGCCCTTGGTAAGCCCCTTTCCGCTTTTAAGATTAAACGCGATGCTGTCGCTAACGGTTATCAGGTCGCCTTGCTTAAAGGTGGGGGAAGCAATCACTTTCCCTGTGCTGTCTTTCAGGTATACCGCCGTAACGAGGCTGTTTTGCTGATCGAAAGTGATGCCCGGCGCAGTCAGTTCATTGTCCTGGTATTTGGCTGTGGTGTTCAAACCATACAACGTAATTTTTTTGGTGGGCACATCCATTACCATGGAATCATCCGCATGGTACACGATTGGAGCATCCAGCGAATCCTTTGAATACTTAACTGTAAAGCTGTCGATCTTTACAACGGGGGTATCCTTAGCCGTGCTCGTTAGCTGCATACTGTCGTTGGCTGAACGGATGGATGTTTCAGTGGTTGACTGAACGGCCGGTGTAACCTTCCGGGGTTGTGCAGTATCCGGAAGTGGCCGGGGTTGCTGCACCGGTGGCGGTGTATCAGCAGTTAAAGTATTGTAAAAACTACCGTTAAAAAGAGTGGAAACCTGCAATTTACCAGCAGCCAGTGATGTTGCCGCTATCACAAGGGCAAGCACGAGGGAAGCTGATATATATTTTACCTTACCTTTGTTAGCGTTCATCATTGCAGTTGCGGCAAAAGTAATCATATTAGGTGCAACATGTTGTGAATAAAACCTTATAAAAATTATTAACCCCGGGTAATCCAATTATCGAATATGTTCAATAAAAAAGGTTGTACAGGCTTCCTGTTATTGCTGTTGGCTTTTTCTGCAACTACTTTTGCGCAACCCCCTAAATCGATCAAAACGATCATTGTGGATGCTGGTCATGGCGGCAAAGATTTCGGTGCACATGGAGGCTATGAGGGTGGACTTAATTCTTACGAAAAAAACATCACGCTGGCCATCAGCCTGAAATTGGTGGCTGAATTAAAAAAGCAATTTCCCGACATCAACATCATCCCCACCCGCACTTCTGATATTTACCAGGATCCCCGCGAAAAAGCAGATATCGCCAATGAGAACAAAGGCGACCTTTTTATTTGCATACATGCTGATGCTGTGGCTTTGCAAACGGGACGCAGGTTAGTGGGGCACCGGCAGGAAACCAAATACAAAATAACCTATACCGGCAAAGGCAAGAAAAGGAAAGTAAAAAAATCAACTCCTTACACCGTTACCGTTCCGGTATATGAATATTATAAGATCGGCAGTAAACGCAGCGGCACCAGCATCTGGTTGTTTGCCGCCCATAAAACGAGCGACAAACTGAAGGCCCTTATGAAGAACGGTGAAAACATTGAAGTGGAATCAGACAACGACAGCATTTACAGCAGCATCGATTTTGCAGAACCGGAATATATGATGATGGCGAAAGTACATGCTAAAAGATACCAGGATAAAAGTATCCTGCTGGCCGATCTCGTGGATGATGAAATCGCGAAAACGAGCCGGGAAGCGCTGGGTGTGAACCAACGCCAAAAAGGGATATGGGTGTTGCAGGCCACCAATATGCCGGCCATCCTGGTGGAGACTGGATTTATCACCAATCATGATGACGAGCGCTACCTTAACAGCGAAAAAGGACAACAGGAAATTGCCGAGTGCATAACGAGAGCGGTTAAACGCTACCGCGACCAGTTGGAAAATAATAAAGGAAATGCTGCTCCGGCTGTTAACAGTAAAGAAGAAGCAAAAGTATTGCAGGAAGCAACGGCGCCGAGGTATGCAGACAGGAGTAAAAATGTAGTGAAACGTATTGCCGTGAGTCAGCCCAATTTTAAAGTTGACCTGTACGATGATGGCGATGTGGATGGTGACATCGTATCTGTATATTACAATGGCAACCTGGTGGTTGACAAGAAAAAACTAACCCAGCGTCCGTTGAGTTTTACCCTCAACACCGAAGCAGGACGCAATGATAATGAGCTGGTGGTGTACGCCGAAAATGAAGGAACCATACCACCCAACACAGCCTTGATGGTTGTGTCTGATGGCGACAACCGCACAGAAGTGAGGATAGCAGCGGACAGTAAAAAAAATGGCGTGGTGCTGTTTTCAAAAAGATAATGGCCATCACCCGGTAACATCCACAACCAAATCCCGTATTATTTGTGATACCTTTTCAGAAGCTGGGCAGGCATGCAACAGCGATACTAGTGTATTAATCCTTATTTTTGACCCATAACAATTAATTGCGCATGACCATTTCTAATGAAACAAAAGTAGGATCTCTCACGGCCATTGCTATTGTGATGCTGATCTTAGGATTTAATTTTCTCAAAGGGAAAAGCCTTGGCATGCAAAAGAACCTGTACTTCGCCAACTTCACCGATATACAGGGTTTGGCCAAAGGGAATCCCGCGGTGATCAATGGAAAGGAAGTGGGCAATATTTATAACACTGATGGCGGTCAGGACATGCGCCTGATAAAAGTGGCCATCAGGATGAAAGAAGACGTAAACATCCCGGACGATTCCTATGCACTGATCAACAAGTCCCTGTTGGGAAGTGTGCAGCTCGAGATAAAACTGGGAAACAGTAAACGTTTCATCACGGATGGAGACACGCTGAAAACAATTGCCACCGGCGATGCTTTGGGCGATGCCATGAAAAAGCTGGACCCTGTATTGTACCAGGTGACCAACGCAGTTAAATCGCTCGACACTTTGCTTACCACAGTTACGGGCGTGTTTGATCCTTCCACAAAAAACAATATCAGCGCCACGATGGCCAACCTTAATAAAACCACGGCGGCGTTGGCGGTGTCGGCAGCTTCCCTGCAAACCATGCTGAATACCCAAACGGGCAGCCTCGTTAAAACCATTGACAACCTGAACGCCTTCACAGGCAGCCTCAAAGACAACAGTGACAAGATCACCCAAACACTCACCAATCTTGAAGGAGTGACCGGTAAATTTGCCAGGCTTGACCTTGAAGGAACACTCAACAACCTGAATGCGTCGCTGGCCGACCTGAAGACCATGATGGCAAAAGCCAGCAGCGATAAGGGCACTCTGGGATTGCTGATCAATGATCCGCACCTGTACAATAACCTCAACGCCACCTCTAACAAACTCAACCTGTTGCTGGATGATCTGCGGATGCATCCAAAACGTTACGTGAACATTTCTGTATTCGGCAGAAAAGACAAAAGCGGACCGTTACAAATGCCGTTGCCAGACACCATCAATGCGCCTTACCTGCAAAAATAAAACGAGGTACGCCGCAGGGCGCAACAGAATTGTGATTTCATTTTATTAAAAAAACGGAAATTGCAACGGTTTTAAAAACATCATCTTTGAGCTCAACTGCTACTTACCGTTTTTTATTGCTGCTGTTTTGTTGCACCGCCTGGGTACATGCGGGCGCACAGTCTGTGATCACTGCACCGGCAGCGGAAGATACGATCCGGGTGGTGCAGATACTCAGGGGCAACAGCCTCCGCGAAAAAATGGTGGACACCATCCCCTTTCAAACCATTGCCGGCGATGTATTGCTGAGGGAATCCCAAACGCTTTTTAATTGCGACAGCGCTGCCATCAATAAATCCACTAATGTGATGGAAGCATTTGGAAACGTGCACATCAACCAGGCCGACAGCATTCATACTTATGCACAGTACCTTAAATATGTTGGACATGACAGGATCGCCTACCTGAAAAGAAATGTTAAGCTCACAGATAAAAAAGGTACGTTGTTCACAGAAGAACTTGAATACGATCTTAACAGCAATATCGGCAAGTACCAGAAAGGCGGAAAGGTGGTGAACGGCAAAACCACGCTTACCAGCGAGGAAGGGGTGTATTATGCGGACACAAAGGATGTGTATTTCAAGAAAAAGGTTCATCTCTCCGATCCCAAATACCAGATTGACACCGATAGTCTTTTGTACAATACCCAAACCCAGGTGGTAACCTTCATCACACAAACCCATATTGTAAATAAGGAAGGTGGAGAAGTGTACACGAGCAGTGGTACTTATGATCTAAAAAACGGGAAAGCTTTTTTCGGAAGCCGTACCGTTTTTAAAGACAGCACCCGTACCTATGTATCGGATAACAGCGCCATTGATGAAGCCAGTGGCATCGCCCAACTGGTTGGAAACGCAGTGATCAGGGATAGCGTGAACGGCTATACGATTTTGGGCAACGAGATATACCTGAATCAGAAAACCAATTCATTTCTTGCCACCCGTAAGCCCGTACTCATCTTTAAGGGAGATGGAAACGACAGTACGTTTGTGGCTGCAGACACTCTTTTTTCAGGTGTGGTTAAAAAAATTGCCGGCGGCACGGATACATTGTTGCGGACAGACACCCTGAACAATACCCTGGTGGTAAGTTCGAATGATACTGCCATTATTCACCAACAGGACAGCCTTACTTCTGCCCCCCCTGCTGATTCATCCATCGCGGCACTGGAGTCTTCCATGCCTGTTGACAGTCTTTCGACGCAAGCAGGCGGCAGCCAGGCAAAACAATTGATCACCGAGGCACCTGTTCTTACAGTGCTTCCACCGGCGGATAGCAATGCCGTCATTACAGCCCTTCCTCCTAACAAAATACACAAGGGCGATACCCTTATAACGGTCCGGGACAGCAGCCTCAATATTTCAAAAGACAGCAGCATCCGCTATTTCCAGGCATTTCATCATGTAAGAATCTACAATGATTCGCTGCAGGCCGTTTGCGACAGTCTTTTTTATTCTTCGGAAGATTCGGTGTTCAGGCTTTTTCAGGAGCCACTTGTATTCAGCAAAAGATCACAGATTGCCGGAGATACCATTCACCTGTACACGAAAAATAAAAAGCCCTCACGGATATATGTATTCGACAATGGCATCATCATCAACGAGCTTAACAAACAAATGTATAACCAGATCGGCGGCAGAACACTCAACGGTTATTTTAAAGACGGAGCCCTGGATTATATGCGGGTGAAAGGGTCGCCGGCTGAAAGTATTTTTTACCCGCAGGATGAAGACAGCGCCTACACCGGCATGAACCGGTGCAAAGGAGACGTGATCGATATTTATTTTGTTGACAAAGCGGTGAACAAAGTAAAATTCATCAATGATGTTGACGGAACCCTATACCCGATGAACCAGGTACCCGACGACCAGAAACGACTACCGAAGTTCAAATGGCTGGATGAGAGAAGACCGAAAAATAAACTCGAACTGTTTGAATAAACGGAAGCATCATCCCCCTCCTGCCTATTTTATTTTTTCTTTAACGTCCTTTTCAAAAACCTGGTTGAACCGTAGCATAATTTTAGCAGTCAGTATAGCAACCCAATCATTACAGGATGAAAAAAATTATGCTGGCTTGCTTCTTCTTAGCAGCCATTACCTTATCAGCATCTGCCCAGCAGGGATATACTACCGCTGCCGGTATCCGCCTCGGGCCTAATTCAGCCGCTATCACAGCAGGATTCACCGTTAAACATTTTTTAAATGAAAAAGCCGCGGTGGAAGGAATTGTTGGTATCAACAATGGTCTGGGAGTAGCCGGCTTGTACGAGCTGCATTTCCCGATACAGGCGGTGAACAACCTGCAATGGTTTGCCGGCGCCGGCGGTTATTTTGCGGTGAGAAACAGCAAAACCTATGTAGGTGCAACGGCCATTGGAGGCCTTGACTACAAGTTCGACGAAATTCCCCTGAACCTCACGCTCGACTGGAAACCGGAGCTCAACCTCGTGAGCCAGATCGCTTTTGAATCGTCGGGACTTGGTCTTTCGGTACGGTACACTTTCTAAACTTTCACTGGTACCTGTACCAATCAACCTCCTTTTTTTGAGCTCGGTAACAAACCGGTGACCCGGCGCCAGGAAGGATTTTCGTATTTTTATTGCATGAAAATTTTTTCAGCAGCACAGGTAAGGGAATGGGATGCATATACGATCCGGCATAAACCGATTGCTTCCGTTGACCTGATGGAAAAGGCCGCCAGCACCTGTTACCGGTGGCTGAAAGAGAACATTGCTCCGGGGAAAAAATTCTTGGTATTTTGCGGCAACGGCAATAACGGCGGCGACGGTCTTGCAATCGCCAGGATGTTGTTACAGGATGGTACAGCAGTTATGATTTATCAATTGAGCGGGCAAAAAAGAAGTGAAGACTGCCAGGTGAACATTGGCAGGATCAGGGACTTACAGGTAAGCATACACGAAATATCAACACCGGCTGATTTCCCTCTTATCCGTGATGAGATCATCATCGATGCAATTTTCGGAACCGGGCTCAACAAACCCCTGCAGGGATCTGCTGCACAATTGGTAAATCATATCAACCAATCGAAAGCGCAGGTGATCAGCATTGACATGCCCAGCGGACTTTTCGCCGATGTTTGTTCTGCCGGGAATGTCAGTATTAAAGCTGCGGACACCATCAGTTTCCAATCGAAAAAACTGGCTTGTATGTTCGGTGAAAATGCGGAAGCATTCGGCAGCATTCATGTAGCAGATATTCACTTAAGTAACAGTTTTTACCGGCAAACTGCAACGCCATACGAAACCATTGACATCAATACGATACAAGGTATTTATAAGCCCAGGCAGGCCTTCACACAT
>CAYVLT010000089.1:0-14816 GCA_964452405.1 uncultured Ferruginibacter sp. | reverse complement strand
GTGTTCACATCGTTTATGTCAACCATCGTAAAGGCTGCCGGGTTCATCGCATTTATCCGCTTATTTGAAAATGCCTTTGGCAAAGCCCACGTGCAATGGCAGGCCATGATCGCCGTGATCGCTGCAGCCACTTTGCTGATCGGGAATTTAACGGCCGTGTTTCAACAGAGCGTGAAACGCATGCTGGCTTATTCGAGCATTGCGCAGGCAGGCTTTATGTTGCTGGCTGTATTTGCCCTCAATGAAACTGCCAAAGAAGGATTGGTATTGTACGCGGCGTCTTACAGCCTGGCCACCATCGGCATCTTCGCCATCCTGATAAAGATGAATGATTATACCATCGATGGGTTTAACGGGTTGGCCAAACAACAGCCTGTGCTGGCAGTTACAGCCACCGTGTTCCTGCTCTCGTTAACGGGTATCCCTTTAACAGCGGGCTTCCAGGCAAAGTTTTATATGCTGGTAGCTGCCATTAAAGACGGTCACCAACACTGGCTGGTGATCTTTGCAGTGTTGTGTGCGGCCGTAAGTGCATACTATTATTTCAGGGTAATACAGGCGATCTTTTTCAAAGAAGGAACCACCGGCGCTGCGGTAAACGAATGGACGGTGAGCAACGGTTTTAAATTTTTGCTCGTACTTACTTCTGCACTCATCATCCTGCTGGGATTGTATCCTACCCTGGTGATCGATTGGCTGCACTACTATGTAATTTAACAGGGGCCTGGTACGGGCCGTATTTTGCCGCCTGTAAATTAATTTCTGAATTGAACGGGCATTCGCCATTATCTTTAGCGAGGATTATTGTTCATGAAGTACCAGGATATCATATCTCTTTCCTACAATACGGTCAGGAGTAACCGCTTACGTACCGCCATTACGGTGATCATCATCGCTTTTGGTATTATGGCGCTCATCGGCATCATTACTGCCATTGAAGCGGTGAATGGCAGTCTTACAAAAAGTTTTTCCACCATGGGGGCCAATGCCTTCAGTTTACGGTTCAAAGAAAGGCATTCAAGATTCGGGGGCGGCGGTAACCGGGGCGACACCAAAAAGGTAAGCCGCAATTCGCTGAGAACAAAAGCTTCCAGCGAAGGCCGCATCATCACCTATGATGAAGCCAGGGAATTTAAGCAACGCTATAATTTCCCGGCTGTGGTGGGCATCGCTATACAGGGCCCCGGGGGCATCATTGTAAACAATGAAACAAAAAAAACCAATCCCGATATCCGTGTGCTGGGTGGTGATGAAAATTATTTGACCCTCAATGGATATGAAGTTGAAATTGGCCGCAACTTTTCAGGGGCGGATGTGGAGAGTGGCAGTTCCGTGTGTATACTGGGGCATTCAGTGGCTCAAAAATTATATGGTGACAATACCACCAAGGCGGTTGATAAAATCATTACCGTGGCCAATAATAAATACAGGGTGATCGCGGTATTGAAAGACAAGGGCAGCAGTGCTTTCATGAATGCTGATAAAGTGGTGATCACCACTTACAACAATGTACGGCGGGTGTATGGTACGGAAGGCAAATCGTATAATATTGCCGTGATGGTGAAAGACATGCGCCTGATGGATGTTGCGATCGGGGAAGCCACCGGCGACTTCAGGGCTGTAAGAAAATTAGATGTAAAAGAAGAAGATAATTTTTATGTGGACAAAAGCGACAGCATCGCACAGTCGCTGATGAAGAACCTGGGTTTTTTAAAATACGCCACCCTCGCCATCGCACTCATTACGCTGTTGGGCGCAGCCATTGCGTTGATGAATATTATGCTGGTGGCGGTGAGCGAACGCACCAAGGAGATCGGGTTGATCAAATCATTAGGTGGCAAGGCGGCAGAGATCCGGGCGCAGTTTTTATGGGAGTCGATCCTCATCAGCCTGATGGGGGCAGCCCTTGGAATTGTGCTGGGTATCTCAATTGGCAACGTGGTTGCCGTGATGGTGCACACGGGTTTTGTGGTGCCCTGGGCCTGGGTGATCGCAGGTGTGTTGGTTTGTACGCTGGTGGGTTTGCTGGCAGGGCTTTACCCGGCATATAAGGCTGCCAAACTCGATCCCATCGTGGCGCTCCGTTATGAATAAACCAAAACAGCAACCGTTTGTGTTGGCTGATTTTTGAATGAAAATAAAAAAGAAATGCCCTTTCAAAAAAAATCAAAAAAAAAAATGGCGTGTTTGTTTCATTCGGATTATTTATTAACTTGTGCCACACAACAATAGACAAAAAACGATTGTTTAATATTGTTTAAATCTGTATTTTCTCTGGACTACAATCCAATAAATTTTTAACGAAATCGCTTTAATTTCACTCACAAAAAAAACTGAATGTCATGGCAGAAACAAAACCAACTGCAACTGTAAAAGCATCAACTCCGTCATCGGAAAAAAAATCGGGCAATGCCATTTCCCTGTTAGCTCCTATAATTTGTGTAATAGCAGGCTATGTTATCTGGAGGTTTATTTTTGGAAACCCAAGCGGGTTTAATAAAACAATTTCCGGCGGTGGTTTCTGGCCAACATACGATGGTCCCAAAGGCGCTTTTAATAAAATGTACCTCGGGGGTATCATCGTACCAATTCTGATCGGTACCTTTTTAACCATGCTCACTTTCGCTATCGAGCGTTTTCTTACCATTTCAAAAGCAACCGGTACCGGAAGCAATACTGACTTTATCAGGAAGGTTCAATACGAGCTCGCCAATAAAAATGTGGATGCTGCTATTTCTGCCTGCGATAAACAAAAAGGTTGTGTAGGTAATGTAATGAAAGCCGGTTTGCACAAATACAAAGAAATGGTGCACAACACTGAATTATCAACCGAACAAAAAGTACTGGCGATTCAGAAAGAAGTGGAAGAAGCCACTGCACTTGAATTACCAATGCTTGAAAAAAACCTGGTGTTCCTTTCAACCATCGCTTCTGTTGCAACCCTGTTAGGACTGTTGGGTACGGTAATGGGAATGATCCGTTCGTTCTCTGCTCTTGGTGAAGGAGAAGGCGGCGGAGACGCAGCACAGAAACTGTCTGTTGGTATCTCTGAAGCGCTTTATAATACAGCACTGGGTATCGGTACTTCTGCATTTGCGATCATCTTCTATAACATCTTTACTACAAAGATCGATGGCATTACCTACGGTATCGATGAAAGCGGCTTCACTTTAACACAAAGTTTTGCATCATTGTACAAATAATTCCCGCTTGGTTTTGTGGAATTATATTCAATATTGACTCTCATTAAAAAAAACAATCACTATGGGTAGAGCCAAATTGCCTCGCAAAAGTACAGTGATCGATATGACGGCGATGTGTGATGTAGCGTTCCTGTTGCTCTCCTTGTTCATATTGTCTACCAAGCAAAAGCCACCGGAGGCAGTGGCAGTTGTTGCTCCAACATCTGTTTCTTCTAAAGCGGCACCTGAAAAGTCTATCCTCATCACCATCACTAAAGAAGGAAAATGTTTTTTACTGTTGGGTGATGATACCAAGAAAAAGGATATTCTGAAAGACATCAATGCAACCAAAGGACTCGGACTTTCTGACCAGGAATTGGCCAAGCTGAACAAGTTACCGTTTATCGGTTTCCCGCTGGGTCAAACCAAAAGCATTTTAGCGCTGGATAATTTGCCACCTGCTGAAAGACTGGCGGGGATCCCGATCACAGACAGCACAAATAATGAAATGGTTGACTGGGTACGCAGTATCACAAATGCTTATGCAGGGGAAGACCAAAAGAAACTGGAAGAGATGATCCTCATCAAAGGAGATAACCAGTCAAAATATCCTGCTTTTAAAGATGTGAAATATGCCCTGAAGAAGAATAATATTTTCAAATTCAGGATCGTGACCAACAGTGAACCGGTACCGGTAGGCTCCGAATTGTATAATATCAATAAAGGCCTCGTTCCGGCAGACGGAAAATAGTTTTTAATCAACTAAAAAATTTTTATGGCAGAATTGGATACCTCGTCGGGTGGTGGGCATAAGAAAGGCCCCGGCGTCAAAAAACCTAAAAAACTTTCTACAAGGGTAGACCTTACACCCATGGTGGACCTGGGTTTCATGTTGGTTACATTCTTTGTATTCACCACAACCATGAGCAAACCCACTGCCATGAACATGAATGAGCCTAAAGATGACCCGGATCAACAAATGAAGGTGAAAAATTCCGGCGCCATGACCATCCTGCTGGGAAAGAGCGACCAGGTATATTATTACATGGGAGAGCTGAACCAGGACAATGCTTCCGAGCAGTTTAAAAGCACCAATTTTAAGGACATCCGCCAGGTGATCCTGGATAAAAAGCACGCAACTCCGATCGGAGACCTGATGTATATCATCAAATCTGATAAGGATGCAACTTTTAAAAATGCCATCGATATCCTGGATGAAATGGCCATCAACTCCGTGCCTCCGGGTCACTACGCTGAGGTGGAGATGAGCCCTGCAGAAGAGAAATTGGTTGAAATGACAGAACAGGCTAACGGAATCAAATAATTTGTTTATGGAAATTGGCGGGGTGATGAATCTTGCAATTAAAGAAATTTCAAATGGAAATCAACAAAATTTTAAAATCAGATATTCTCGATATCATTTTTGATGGAAGGAATAAGCAATATGGTGCGTATGAGCTTCGCAAAACATACAACACCAGGCTTACCAGGGCTTTGCTGCTGACGGCGGCCCTCGCCTTACTCTTATTCCTCGCCTCTGCTTTGGCAGATGTGGTAGGGAAAAAGAAGGCAGACACCATGGAGGTGCTGGATACCCAGATGGCAGAAATCAAACAGGATGCGCCACCGCCTCCGCCACCACCGCCACCGCCACCACCACAGGCACCACCGCCCCCTGAAATCAACCAGATCAAGTTTACACCTCCTAAAATCGTAAAAGATGAAGAGGTAAAACCTGATGAAAAAATTGAAGAGATCAAGGAGGACCAGGTGATCAGTACCAAAACGGTTGAAAGCGATAACAAGCAGGCCATTGTACAGGCACCGATAGAAGACAAGGGAACACAGATCGTGGCAGCTCCCAAAGCTGATGATGAAGATAAAGTGTTTACCAAAGTGGAAAACGAAGCAGAGTTCCCCGGTGGGAATGCCGCTTGGGCCAGGTACCTTGAAAGATCATTGGGTGGTTTTAACCCTGCTGACAATGGTGCCCCACCCAATCGTTACCAGGTGATCGTAAAATTCATCGTTAGCAAAGACGGAAGTATCAGTAACGTTGAAGCAGAAACGAAACACGGGTACGGTATGGAAGAGCAGGCCATCAAAGCCATTAAGAACGGCCCTAAATGGAAACCCGCTTTACAGAACGGACGTAACGTAAACGCCTACCGCAGGCAGCCGGTAACCTTCATTGTGGAAGAACAATAATTTTTTTGATATTGATGATGATCCCCTCCAGGAACTGGAGGGGATTTTTTTTGCTGTTACAGCGGGTATGGAATCAGGCCGGGTTATCATCTTACCACAAATAAATTTTTATGGCAGAAATAACCAACAACAGCAAAAGAGGAAAATCAACGGCTGCTAAAAAAAGCGTTCGGGTCGACCTTACGCCGATGGTAGACCTTGGTTTCCTGCTCATTACTTTTTTTGTTTTCACCACCACTGTTACCAGGGCAAAAGTAATGGACCTGGTGAGTCCGTACGACAAAACCACCGAGCGGGATGGTATCTGCAATTCCTGTGTGCTCACCCTCCTGCTCGCTAAAAACGACCAGGTGTTTTATTATTCCGGTGAGCTGGCAACGGCAACCGTGGCGAACACCAACTTTCGTGAGGTGCGGAACCTGATCCAGCAAAAGAAGCGGGCCGTCAAAGCAATTCCCGGGAGAGAACTGGTACTGGTGATCAAAGCTTCCGACGACGCCAGCTTTAAGAATTTTATTGACATTACCGACGAAGTGTCCATCAACACAGTGAAGCGGTATTACCTTGATGAATTGTCTGCCGCTGAAAAAAAGCTGCTGGCACAGCAGGAGCCGGAATAGAACCCAATAGTTGCAGCGGTTATCTTTGCAGTATGTTCAACAAATTATCGGGTTGGGAAGATACCATCGTGGCATTAGCAACACCGCATGGAATTGGGGCGATCGGTATCATCCGCCTGAGCGGTACGGCAGCCATCAGTATTGTGAACGGGCTGTTTCCTTCAAAAGACCTCGCAGTGCAACCCAGCCATACCGTGCATGTGGGATTATTAAAACACCAGGACAAAGTGCTGGACGAAGCGGTAATTACCCTTTTTAAAAATCCAAAAAGTTATACCGGTGAAGATGTGGTGGAGATCAGTTGCCATGGTTCACCCTATATTCTTGAGCAGGTGATGAATGCCTGCGTGGAAAAAGGAGCCAGGCTGGCGAAACCCGGCGAATTTACGCAGCGTGCATTTTTACAAGGTAAGCTTGACCTTACCCAGGCAGAGGCAGTGGCCGACCTTATTGCCAGTAATACAGAAGCCAGCAGGAATACGGCTTTGCACAATATCCGTGGTGGCTTTTCATCTGTGCTGCAGGCACTGCGGGAGCAACTGATAAGGTTTTCTGCACTCATCGAACTGGAATTGGATTTTGCCACGGAAGATGTTGAATTTGCCGACCGGGAAAAATTCTATTCACTCATCCGGCAACTGTCGGCGCAGACTAGGCAATTGCTTGATTCTTTTCAATTGGGGAATGTGATCAAGCACGGGGTGAATGTAGCCATTGTAGGAAAGCCCAATGCCGGTAAATCAACCTTGCTGAATACCCTGCTGAATGAAAACAGGGCCATTGTAAGCGAGATCGCAGGCACCACGCGGGACACCATTGAGGAAGTGATCAACATCAACGGTATCCTGTTCAGGCTCATCGATACTGCGGGTATCCGTGACAGTAAGGATGTAATAGAATCTATCGGTGTGGAGAAGAGCATTGAAAAAATGCAGCAGGCCGACCTGGTACTGTATTTATTCGACGTGGCTGCAGAATCAAGGGAGGCTGTGGAAGCCGCATTGGCAGAAGTGCAACAACAGAACCGGAATTTTATCGCGGTGGGTAATAAGATCGATTTGCTGGGTGAGCAGGACAGCCAGGAAAAATTTTCAGGCGATGGCATTTTATTTATTGCGGCCAAATCACAGCAACATACCGACCTGTTGAAAACAAGGCTGGTGGATAAAGTGGTACAGGGAACGGTACATACGGAGAGTACCATCGTAACCAATGCCCGGCACTATGCCGCTTTGCAGGAGGTGCAGAAATCTTTGGTGGATATTCATGCCGGTCTTGATAACAATATCCCCGGCGATTTGCTGGCGCTTGATATCCGGCGTTGTTTACATTATTTAGGCGAGATCACCGGAGAGGTTACCAATGAAGACCGGCTGGATTATATATTTAGTAAGTTTTGTATCGGAAAGTAACCTTCCATTCCCACGCACTTCCTAAGCATACTACAGGCATCCAACAACTGATCCAGCACTGCGCAGGTAATTTAATTTCCTAAACGCAATTTCCTTTCGCCTGCACAGGCTGATTAATGCGGCGTTTCTGCATCATCGGCTTCCTGCCCGGCATCGTGGTTAATGTGGTTGCTGTGGTTACTTGTTTTTTCAAATTCTTTTTTATCCTTCATGTTCTTCCAGGTCAGGAAGATCACCAGCGCTGCCAGTATGATGCCCACCGGTATGATTACTGCCCAATTCATAATGGTAAGTTTTGAACAGAAGATACAACATACTCCAGGGAATGTATATTAAGTTTCGTTTAAGCTTTGGTGCCGCGAAGTATTCCTGGTAGGGCGTGATTATCCGGCAGCGGTCAGGCTTTACTTTTTCGCCTCAACTTTTTTGCCAGCCGGATGGAATGTTCCAGAGAATGGTTGTTGCTCCAGTCGCTGTGAGCGATGATGATATACGCAGGGTGAGGAAATTTTTCCTGTACCTTTTTCAACGTGGTATAATACGTAGCAGTATTGGCATCGCCCAGGTAGCCCAGGTTTTTTGCATCCGCTCCTTTTATAAGGCATCCTCCATATAATATTTTTTCTTTGGCGAACCAGATCACAATATTGTCGGCCGTATGTCCTTCCCCGGGATAGAATGTTTCAAATGTATATTGCCCGATCGTGAAAAGACTGTCATTTGCCATCAGAAATTCCGCTCTTTTTTTATCGTTCTTTTTACAAAGTTCATCAGTAAGAACAGTGGTGTAGGTTTTTATGCCCTGTTGTTTGTAGTAGGCGAGACCTTCAGTGCGGTCACTGTGCCAGTGGGTGGCAATGCAGGCGATCACTTTTTTGTGGTGCCTTGATGCGATGCTGTCGAGCAGCGGTTGAAACTGCGTGCTGTCCCATGGCGTATCAAACAATACCACTCCTTCATCCGTTACCAGGTACATGCCGTTAGCCGGTATTTTGTTTCCTTCGTAAATATTGTAAGTGGTATAGATATAAAAGTCGCCGGTTAAATGAGAAAGCTGGAGCCGTTCATTGTTTGTTTGCCCGTTTGCAGTGATTGAAAAAATAAAAAGGATGCCTGCCAATAATACCCGCATAGTGAATGCTGTTTGAATTTTGTAAACCAATAACCGGTCGCCGGTTGTTTGGTTGAAAGTGAAATAAAAAAAGTACTGCCCGTTTGAATGGTTTAATCAAATATACGATACCCGATGCCCGTTTGAACTACCAGGCTTGTTTTTCCACGGTTATTAAAATACATGCCACTGGTGCGATGACCCGTGGAAGAAAGCCCCGGATTTATACGGCCATGGAAAAGCAGGCGTTTACCCGCCGAAAATTGCATGCCAAATGCGAGCGACCAGTTGCCGTTTTTAAATGCATCTGTATCACTGTTTGTAAGTCGTTTGTTTTTGCTGGTCAGCAGGCTGTATTGGGGGCCAAGGATAAGACTGATCCGCCGGTTTAAAGAAAGTCGGAACAGGAATGGAAAACTCATATAGCCGAGGGTGGTATGTTTTGGATTCAGGTAAGATTCACCTGCAATGTCGATCTCTTCATAAACGACTGTTGAAAGAGAATTCAGCAGGCATTCAACCTGTAAAGCGGTGACCCGGCTCAACTGCCTTGAAACGAAAACCCCGGCATGTACATTCAGGGAACCAGCCGCATCATCGCTGTAGCTGCCATCTATATTACCCAGATTAAATCCTCCTTTGATGCCTGCTTCGGTTCGCTGACCAAAATTCAATAACGGAGCCGTAACAATTAAAAGGACAACAGCCAATTTTTTCCGCATACAAATTAAAGTTACAAACCACTCACAAAATTCCGGGGCTGCTTAGAGAAATATAAAATGCCATGCCGCAATTTTGAGAGCCGCAGGTTGCTCCAGGTTTACCAATCTCTGGTGTTTGGATAATATGGAAGGAATAGGGGAGTTTGTTCCGGTTTCCCAGCAGGGTGAAACCCTGTAATTAAAAGTTACCAGCTTCCGTTTTTGATTGCCATTAAAAGGCGGCATCATGCTGCATCATCAATGCCCGGATGACTGCTCAAGAAGCCGGGAAGGCGCATACCCGAAATGCTTTTTAAAAACATATGAAAAGTGCGACAGGTTTTCAAAGCCAGCTTCGTAACAAACATCAACCGGTTTCTTTTTCTTTTCTACAAATTGATAATGGGCAAACTCCAACCGCTTTTGTGTAAGCCACCGTTGCGGGGTATTGTTGAATAGCTGCCTGAAGTCCCGTTTAAAAGTTGACAGGCTGCGACCGGTTAAATAACCAAATTTTTCCAAAGGCAGGTTAAACATAAAATTCTTTTCCATATAGTCAGCCAGGTCAATTTTCCCCGGTTGTTCAAAGTTGGCCAATACCTGGTCTATTTCATTGTCAATGGCTCTTAAAATACTGATAGCTTCTGTTATTTTTAATGATGCGATATCGCCGGGTAACTGCTCCATCTCAAAGTAGGGCACCAGAGAGGCTAAACAACTTTCCAGCAGCGGGTGATTGTTAAAGACATATATTTTCTTTGACTCCGTGGGTTTCGGCCTGGTCTCCAGGTGCTGGTAAAAAGCCTTTAGTCTTTCTAAAGACAGGTGCATTACCACGGTCTTGTGTGGTTGTCCGCCGGAAGGATAGTTGATAATGGTGGCCAGTTGATTTCTTGGAATTAAAAAAATATCCCCTTTCTTAAAATAATAAGTGGCATCCGCCTGTATGATCTTTGTTTCTCCTGAAATGAACCATATCAGCATGTGATGTTCGAACATGATGTCCGATTTAAAGAACCTGTCTTCGTAGCAGGAGAGCTTAATATCCGCGGTTATATATTTAGCCTGGTATTCCATTATTGTTGTACTCAATTTAGGCAAATGGAATGTATCATTCCAAAACAAAAGCATCAAAACATGGGTTGTTGCGAAAGCAACCGCCCAACATTTATTGGTGCAGTCAAATCCAAAATAACAGGCAGGGACGCTGTTTTTCCGGGCTCATTATTTTACAGTGAATCTTTGTTTTCATTTTTTTGTTGCTGTTCGTTCACGTTTATAATGCTGCTTTCAGCCCGTTCCAACTTTCTAAAAAACCATTGCATTTTTCTTTTTACTGAATCCTAAACCGGGTGCCGGTCATTGTTTCACTCAGAGTCCATAGCTGCCGGGCATCTTCTTCATGAAGGGAGTAGGGTTTCACACCCCGTGAAGGTACAGTTGATTCAGCTATCACAGCCACGTCTGCATCTTCACAATATACACCGCCGGTATTATCCAGCAAGGGACTCGTGGCACACCATATGGTGGTGGCAGCTCCCTGTGGTACCGTTTTCAGTGATGCGGCTACTTCCGGCAGAATATTTCCTTCGGCATCGCAAAAGCCCATTTCCTTAAACAGTGCTACCGGCGCCTCCCTGGCCAACTCTGTACCACCAATTGATCCGGGGTGCAAAGAATAGGCTCTTACGTTAAATGCTTTTGCAAGATTGTCCAGTTCAACGGTGAATAAATTACAGGCTGTTTTCGATTGACCGTATGCCAGCAGGGTATCATAAGGGCGGTGCCGAAAGCCAGGATCGTCAAAATGGAAAGGGGAAAATTGATGCCCTTGTGAGGATACGTTGATCACCCGGGCGCCATTGGCTTTTTTGAGCGCCGGCCAAAGCCCGGCCGTAAGTTGAAATGCCGCTAAATAATTGGTGGCTAATTGTGACTCATGCCCTCTTTTGTCCCTGCGCAAGGGTACCCACATAATTCCTGCATTGTTAATGAGCAGGTGAAGCGGCCTGCCTGAAGCCAAAAATTTTTCAGCAAAAGCGTCAATCGAAGCAGGATCCATCAGGTCCATTTTTTCCAGCTCCACGTTTGGAATGCCTGCTAAATTTTTAGCTGCTTTTTCAATGTCGCGTGCAGGCACCACTACAGTTGCTCCTGCAGCCGCCAGTGTTTTGGTGGTCTCCAGGCCAATACCTGTATTGCCGCCGGTTACAATGGCAAGTTTCCCCGAAAGGTCAATTCCTTTAATAACATCATTTGAAGTGGAGGCAGCATTAAAGCCGGAGTGCAGCGGCTGTTGCAGTAAGCCTTCGTAATTGTTGAGTTCCATCTTTTTACTTTTTTGTTTTTGATGGATCAAAATTAGCAGGCAGCTGTTGCTGCAACTTTGTTTAAAAGTCCGGATATTGTTTGTTTAAAAGTTCCGCATCCAGGGCAACTGTAAGCGGTTTTACCAGCGTGTTCAATGCCAGCGCAACAGGTGTTTCCTAGTTGCTGCCCTCAACCTTTTTCCAATGCAGGGCCTGCCACAGGATGGTAAAGGTGATGCAGCTTTCAACCAGTGAAAGAAACACATAAAATATCCGCCAGCCAGAGAGGGAGCTGATGCCGACCAATAAGGTAAACAATGTGAAAAAGCCGGCCATCGCCACATTCAGCCATTTTGCCATTTTGGGGGACAGCACCAGGGAAAGATAGATCATGAGGGCGGGAACTGTTAATATAAAACTGGCCGTGAATAATTTTGCAGGCGTATCCAGCATATTTTCTCCACTCAGCAATCCACTCACTTTGTTGGGAACATACAATTCAAAATAATCGCCGTAAATATAACAGAACATTACGGCCGTCCACAGGGCCGACAGCCGGAACCTGGTTGGTATTTTATGATCTTCTAAATGAGCAGCCATTCAGTTATGATTTGTTATTTGTTGATGAATGCCTGGGCCCAACCAGCAGCAGCCACAGGCAGGTTCCGATTTCCCCGATGCTGGCAGGTAAGCTGATATAGGAAGCCACTCCCAGTGCCGGGTACCCCGGAATGAGCAGGCGGCAAAAGAAATTGACCAGGTAGCCAAAACAGCCGGCCATTAAAAGAATTCCCAGGGCACGGGGCAGGAAACCGGATTTGAAAACCAGCCACCCGAAAGGAAACAGCCAGAGGCCCGAGAAAATATGCACCAGGCGCATACCCTCGTCGTATTGGTGCAGGTAAAACAATACCTGCGATTGAATTTGTGAGGCCATATAAACGTCGGGGTTTGCAGGCGTATTCAGCAATGAAAGGGCTGTCAACTGGTTTTGTGCATTGATAAAATAAACCGGCACACTCATCAATGCCAGCAATACCATCAGCAATGCCAAGTTTTTATTCACGGGTTGCAGCAGACGGTACAACACGAGTGGCAAAAAAAGAAAGAGGATATAACAAACCAGTCCGCCTGCAATACCGAGGCGAAAGAGCCAGCCCGACTGCGTTAAATTTTGAAAAGTTAAGGAGGGCGCATCGTCTTTTATGAGCGCACCCGGAACATACATTAAACTGAATATTCCCGTCAGCACCACACCTGTGTAAAGAAGCCCTGCAATAAGCGATAGTTTTCTGCCAGTTGTCATGGTTAGCATTGTTGATCTTATACGGATGAAAATTATTTTTGTTACAGGTGATGGATCCCTGCTGCCATAATATAATTGGCACCAGGCGTTACCGGCACAAAGGTCCAGGCATGGTTCGCATGGAAACATTCAACAGGGCATTTGTTAACCAATGGCTGCGGTGCGGGCATAAAAAAAAGCCCTTACAGGGCTTTACAGTTACGTTGATAAGATGGGCAGAAAACTACCGGTGTATTCACCGGCTTTTTATCCAGCCTGTCTTGCGTCAAAATCAATCATCCATTCAATGCCGTATTTGTCCCTGAACATACCGAAGTAAGTACCCCAGGGACTGTCACTGATCGGCATTTCAACTTCGCCGCCTGCTGAAAGCCCGGTAAACAAATGGTCTGCTTCTGCCTTGCTGGCAGCATTGATCACAATCTTCGACCTGTTTTCCCGTTCATTCGTTTTGCCCATGTGTTCAGGTACATCGTTTGCCATCAACAGGTTGCCGCCGATAGGCAGGGCAATGTGCATGATCTTTTCAGCTTCATTTTCAGGAACGGTGAAGTCGGCGTTCTGCAGGTCTTTAAAACGCACCACCTGTTTAAACTCTCCGCCAAAAACTGATTTGTAAAAATTGAATGCTTCTTCCGCATTCCCGTTAAAATTGATGTGTGGATTAATTGTTGCCATGGTGACGATTTTTTTTCAAAAATAACCAACCGGCAGCAGATGGCAGGAGTAATACACCGTAAAAAAGGGGTTGCTTTGCGTCAGGTGTGGCTGAGGTATTGTACCCTGTGCGGGTTACTTTTTTGGCGGCAGCTACTGTTATATTTTTTCCACCACCACCGCCGTGCCATAAGCCAGCACTTCTGTAATGCCGCTCATTACTTCGTTGGCATCATACCGCATGTTGATGATGGCATTGCATCCCATCTGCCTGCCATGCTGCATCATCAGTTGAAGGGCGTCTTCGCGGGTTCTTTCGCAGAGCTCCATGTAAATGCTGTTTTTGCCACCGAAAATTGCAATGAATCCACCTGCCATATTTCCAAATATGCTCCGGGAGCGTACGGTGATGCCTCTCACCAATCCCAGGTGACGTACTATTTTGTAACCTTCCAGCGAGGTGCTGGTGGTAATCAACAATTGTTCATTCATCATTTGTGTAAGTTGACGGTTAATAAGGTTTTGCTGTATGCTTCAGCCTGTTTAAGGGTCGTTGCCATTGCCCTTAATTATACTCCTCCAGTATTCTCATTATACTTTTGAACGGGTAGGTTCCTTTGTAAAGTGATTCAAAATCCGCTGCCAGGCTCTTATTGTCGCTGATCATTTTTTTCAGGCTTCCCCTGGTGGCGGGTACCAGGTCATTCGTTTTTCCCTTGCGGATGAAATACGATTTTTGATATCCTGAACTATTGGGACCATAGGCGCTATTGTTCATCTCCCTGATCACAAACAATTCAATTTTTCCATTTACGATCCGTTCGGCAAAGAGCTCGCTGAAAGGTAGTTTCCCGATAACACCGGGTGACTTGTCATACAGTTTATAGGCGTAGAATTTTTCCGTTTGAAAAGCCCTGATGTCCTTGGTATTGATCGTTAACCGCTCTCCATTGCCCTGCAGGTATTGGTATTGAAGGGGCGGACTTTTAATTTTTAAACTGTTATAGGGAACAATTGTTCCATCCATCATTTCAATGAAACACTCCAGCCTGGGATCACGGGAATCTACAGCGCCCTGCCGATGTATTTTGTTTTCAAAGTAGCAGGAGCTGACTACAAAAGCTACACATACGAGGAGGTAAAGCGGTTTTATCATTTTTAAGGTTTGTTGAGGTAAGTGGATGCTTTTTTTAGGTTACAAAGAACCGGGATGATATAGTGGTCTTGAGATTGAGATTTGTTCGGCGTGGATGGTGTAAAGATGCTTGCTGGTACTGGTTATTTTTCTTCGCCTTGGTTCGTGTCCCCAC
>CAYVLT010000088.1:0-15006 GCA_964452405.1 uncultured Ferruginibacter sp. | reverse complement strand
CTGCACACATGGGCTGCACCAGCCTGGGTGATGATGTAAAGGACCTTACCCGTAAACTGGCTCAGGAATATCATCTTGAACTTGATCTTGAGAAAATGGGTGTGGAGCAGGTGTATTACCAGGGTTCATCAAAAACCGCAGCGGAAAAACTGGAAAGTTTTATTGCGATGCTCAACTCATTAAAGCCCGGGCACAGTTATTGGTTCCTCGATCATCCCGGTTTTGATAATGAGGAACTAAAGGCTGTGTATCATATTGGCTACGAAAATGTGGCAGCCGACAGGCAGGGAGTAACCGATCTGTTTACCAGCGAAAAAGTAAAAGCAGTTATCCGGCAAAAGGGCATTCAATTGATCAGTTTCAAACAACTGAAAGAATAGCAGTTTGTTATTTGCTCAGAAACTCAACAATCAAAGGAAATTCTTTTTCCGGTTCTTCCACTTGTGGATTGTGGCCACTTTTTTCGAACATTACAAATTGCGCCTGCGGACAAAATTCTTTGTATTGTACCTGCATCCAGGGAACTGCAACACGGTCATAGCGTCCGGCAACCACCAGCACCGGCATCTTCAGCGATTTCAACTGTTGCCTGTAATCGAAATGCCCGATATCGTTGTCTAATATAAAATCTCCATCAGCGCCCACCATCTGGTAATACAATTTGCTGTTGAATGGATTGGGGTAGGCTTTCCGCTTTCCACGGCCGGCAAAATTATCCGGGTTGTATGCATATAAAAACCCATAAGGCACCCGGCCATAAATATCCTGGTGTACAGCACTGCTGCTCACGGCGCCTTCTTTTCTCACCTTCATCAACTCCTCCCACACTTCAGGATAATTTGTTTTGATCTCGTGATTGCTGTTGTCATCATTTTCCTGCCACATGGCAGTGCTGTGAAACCCGTTGGCAATGATAAGATGGGAAGTGGTGGCCGGGTATTTCAATGCGTAACCTTGCGCTACGATGCTTCCGTAGGAATGGCCAAGGAGGCTGATTTTCTGAAGATGCAATGCTTTGCGTAATCCTTCTACATCTTCAATGTCGCGGGCGATGGTATATTCTTTTACGTCGGTGGCCGTATCTGATTTTCCACGACCAAAGGCATCATAATAAATAAGCTGAATATTTCCCTGTACTGCCAGAGAATCAAACCTGCGGTAACCTAAATGATTGCCGCCGGGTCCGCCGGGAATGATCAGCAGTGGCTCACCTTTTCCCACTGTTACCACCCATAGCCTGGCGCCATTGATGTTGTAATACTGTCCCCCGGTCCAGCTATCAGGAAAAATGGTACTGTCTTTCCCTGACTGTGCAAAGGAAATGGCTGTTGCACAGAGGAACAGGAGCAGTAATATTGGCTTTTTCATACTTCGTATTTGAATTGAAAGTACGAAAGAGTAAAATAAAAAATTTGCTTTTGGATAATTCTTGATGACCGGCCATCAGATGGAACGGTAATATTCTATATCATGCCAGATCTTTTCCCTGGAAGGTTTGGTATAGGCATTTAACCAGGCAGTAAACCGTTCATTAAAACTAAGATTACTGTTGTTGGCGAATAAAATGGCGGCCCCGTTTGTTTTGGCGCTGAATGCATTGGATTCACTGTTGAAGCGTTGATTATTGGATTGCTTTTCCATAGACTTAAGGTTGGTTTGAGTGATATTTTTTATTGATTGATTCTTCTTTGTTGTCCAGGTACAAACTGGTGAGTACGCCGAAAAAGGATAATAAAATAATAAAGTGGATCGCAGCCGAAGTATCTAAAAATAAATAGCAGAAAGTCCAGATAAAAGCCCCGATCACCGACAAAACAAAAATTACTGTACTCATATCCCTGGTTTTTATTGATACTTCTACCAATCATAAAACTGTGCCATCACTTTTTTTATTAAAGAGAAAGCCGGGATTTTCCGTAAACCTGCTTCAGTTGTATGTTACAGCAAATGGATGCTTGTTGGAGAGTTCCCGGTATCCACGATAGCCCGGGAACGATTTTCCACGTTTTTAAAAAAGCAGGAAGGGTTTTGTATAATTTATTTCACTTGAGTTGATGGAGGAGATAGAGATAAGGCTCGTGAAAATGATGTACAAATACATTTGTATCACTGTCAGGGTACAGCCGGTAATAAGCCTCATCTGCCAGTAGCACGATGGTGTTTCCTGTTCTTACATAGTCGAGGCTTTCGGTATATTTCGCAGCTTCGAAACCGGGTTTGCTTTTCTCCAGCATATTGCCCACCCGTTTTCCAAGGTTGCGGCAGTAGCGACGCACTGCCCTTTTGGTTATGCGGTCCATTCGGTTGTACATATGTGTTAGTACGAGCCCTTTCAAAAAGCCCTGTTTCTTCATCATCGCCCTGGCCCCCTTGAAAGGATTGGTGGTATTGAAATCGTTGAGGGTTTGAATGGAGATTGGTGTTTCGGGAACCCAGTCGGCACTGTTCACCACGTTGTACGCCCAGCCATTTTGTGTGAGGGCTTCATATTCGTAGGCAAAATAAAGATTGCCCGGTTTGGGCCCGGCGCTGCAATAGGTTTTAAATCGGATATCGGCAGGTAGTTGTCCTGACTTTTGCAGGTTGTACAGGTAGGCTGTCAATAAAAAAGCAATGGCACCACCCTGGCTATGGCCCATGATCAGCATATCCCTGGTGCCGGTTTTATACATTGAATCTATTTTGGGCAACATATCCCTGCCCAGGAATGCCAGGCTCAGTAACCAACCTGCATGCACAAACGCTTTTGGGTTTTCCGCGAGTTGATAAGTGAAGCGATAATCTTTTGTAACCTGTAATGTCCCCTTAGCTGACACCATGCCGGCATAAAAATTTGCCAGCCAGCTGGTGCCGTTACTGGTGGTGCCGCGAATACTGATGGCAGCTACATTCTGTTCATTTTTCCAGAGGTCCCATGAATTGTCGAGGCCAATCACCTTCGACTGGTAGATCATTTTAAAATGTTCCGGCGCCGGCAGGCTATCGTAGTATTTGGGATTCACCGTACTCCTGGCCGAAACCTTCATCAGTTCTTCATATTCAGCTTTGTCAAAGCCGGGTTGCAGGCGCTGGGCATTTGCCGCTACGGTTAATAACATCATTACAGCCAGAAAAAATCTGCTGATCCTCTTTTTTACTCCAGTCATCATACCTGGTACCTTGTTGTTTTGGTTGTTGAAAAGATGTGTTATTAAAGCAGGCATTATTTTTTAGTAAAGCGCATCAGCGCAATATCTCCTGTTATCATGGTGAGCGTATTATCTGAAATACTGTAACTGGTCACAGATCGCAGTGCTTTAAAATAAAGCGGTTCACCGTTTCCGTTGCAGGCCATCCTGGTTGATAATGCATCCCCGAATTGAATCCGGTTATCCTTTACCGTTACCTTGCAGCTGTAGCCATTACAGCCGCCATTCCCGGTAACATCCTGTTCAGGCAGGTTAAATACAATGATTGGCTTTTTATCGGGAAAAAGACCTTCGAAAGCTATTTTAGTTCCTGATAAATAATTCAACTCCCAGGTTCCATTCAGGGTGGTTTCTGCTGCGGTGGGTGTTCTTTGTTCCCGGAAGGTTGCCAGTACAGCATCCCCTTTTTTTAGTTGAAGCTGGTTGCCCGACACCTCCCAACCGTTAACTTCTGTAAGTGCCCCGGTGAACTTTTTTTCGGTTGCAGAAGCCTGTTCATCCAGGCAGGCCATCCTTGTAGTTGCCAGTGGTAAAAAGTGAATGGCATTGTGTTCGCCAATCACCACCTCACCGGTCAGGCGGTTGCAGCCTGTACTGCCCGTTACCATTGTTTTGTCTCCTGCAGTAAATGCAAGGGTTGCGGCCGAATTGTTTACTGGTTGGCCCTCCAGTTCTCTCAGCAACCAGGTACGGTTGTACAGCGCTGTTTGCAGATTTGTGCCGGCTGTTTTCTTTGATTCATTACAGGCAGCGGCGCCTGCTAACAACATACAACTCATCAATACCATATTTTTCATGTTCAGTTTTTATTAAACGATGAAAGTGATCACAGGATTACATGTACAGGCTTGTTGAAAAAATGTTAAGGATAGTGGGGATGGTTTTCCGGAAGATATACCTGCACATAAAAATAACCTGCGTACATTAAATAAGCAATATTATTTCGACAGTCGTGCAACATGTTTATGCTTATTTTTGAAGTGGCACAAAATAATTAAACAGCCTTGCAACTTCCTCCCGCACTCATCAGCTCACTGCAAAACGCAGCAGGATTTAACCTGGAGTCTTTTGTAAATGTTCATCAATCGGGTGAGCAGGTAACTGCCGTGCGGTTGAACACGGCAAAGCTGGCCGGTTTGCAGCCCGGCATAGTAGCCGGGGCCACGCAGGTTCCCTGGTGCAGCAGCGGGTATTACCTGGATAAGAGGCCTTCGTTCACCACCGATCCCCTGTTTCATGCAGGCGCTTACTATGTGCAGGAAGCCAGCAGTATGTTCGTGGAGCAGGCGTTGCAGCAAACCACCTGCCTCCACAGGAATTTACGGGTGCTCGACCTTTGCGCTGCGCCGGGTGGAAAATCAACCCTGTTGCAGGCCCTGGTGAGTGCTGATAGTTTACTGGTGAGCAATGAAGTGATCAAAAGCAGGGTGACGATACTGGCAGAGAATATCAGTAAATGGGGCGGCGATAATGTGATCGTTACCAACAATGATCCAAAAGATTTTCAGCGCCTGCCTCAATATTTTGATGTGATCGTGGCAGATGCTCCCTGCAGCGGCAGCGGACTTTTCAGGAAAGATCCCGCCGCAGTGGCGGAATGGAGCGAACAGAATGTGGCACTTTGCAGCCAGCGCCAGCAAAGAATCCTCGCAGATGTGTTGCCCTCTTTAAAACACGAAGGAGTTCTCATCTATTCCACCTGCTCGTACTCATTACAGGAAGATGAAGGCATTGCAGACTGGCTGGTGGGATCGATGCACATGCAAAGCCTTCCCCTGAAGCTGGAAGAGGAGTGGGGCATCGTGGAAACAAATTCTGCAGCTCATAACGCTTACGGCTACCGTTTTTATCCTGACCAGCTCAAGGGCGAGGGGTTTTTCATTGCAGCCTTCAGGAAGCAGGATACATTGGATGAAAAAAAATCAAAAGCCAAACAAAAAGCAATGAATGAAAAACCTACGGCTGCAGAAACTGCCGTGGTGCAGGCAGCCCTTTTGCACGCCGATCGATACGATTTTATCAAACAGCAGGAGTGGGTGCTGGCTGTTAAAAAATGTTTCTTACACGATCTTCTCCTGCTGCAGGAAACACTCTACATTAAGAAAGCGGGCATTACCCTGGGCAGCGTTATGAAGCAGGAGTTGGTGCCACATCACGACCTCGCTATGAGCACTGCCGTGAGCAGGGAATTTCCATTGCTGCCACTTTCACCTGCAGATGCATTGCAATACCTGCGCAAGCAGGAACTCAGCATTGATACGATGTTAAAGGGTTGGGCACTGGTGAGCTTTCAAAACATTCCGCTCGGCTGGGCCAAGCTGCTGCAGCGGCGCATGAATAACTATTACCCCAAAGAGTGGCGTATTCTTAACAAGTAATGTTCGGGCTAACCAACAAATTTTCCCATCTTTGCCGAGGAAAAAATCTACAGCATGAAGCATATTCTTTTACTGATACTGTTGGCGCCTGTAATGGCTGTTGCCCAGAACAAAGCGTTGATAGTGGAAGGCACCGCACCGGCTTTGTACATCAATCATACGGTAGAGCCGAAAGAAAATTTTTACAGTGTTGGCAGAATGTATAATATCAGTCCGAAAGAAATTGCTCCTTTTAACGGCCTCGATCTTGAAAAAGGTTTGAACCTCGGGCAGGTGATCAAAGTGCCGCTCACCGCCGCTAATTTTTCGCAGGATGCTGTGGTGGATAATGATGAAGTACTGGTGCCGGTGTACCATGTGGTAAGAGATAAAGAAGGCTTATACCGCATTGCCACCAACTTTAACAAGCTTCCTTTACAAACATTAAAACAGTGGAATAATATTTCAGGCGAAGCAGTTAACAGCGGTACCAAACTGGTGGTGGGTTACCTGAGGGTTAAAAAGGAGCTGTCGCCGCTGGCATCAATGGCAAAGCATGTGACGCCGGTGGCAAAAAATACGGAACCAGCACGAACGCCCGTACAACCCGAAGTGTCGAATGAAACATTGCCGGTGGTTAAAAAGCCCGAGCTTGAAAAGAAACCTGAAGCACAACCGGTAAAGGAAAAAGAGCCGGTGGTGGAAACAGTAAAAACTGAACCGCCTGCCGTTAAGCAGGAAGAAAAAGCTCCGCAAGCTGTTCAGCCTCGGGCTGCGAAAAATTTCAATGGTGGCTTTTTCAAAAACATGTACAACGACCAGGTGAGAGGGGCTGATAAGCAGGATGAAAATGGAACCGTGGCCGTGTTTAAAAGCACCAGTGGCTGGGACGACGGGAAATATTATTGCCTGCATAATTCTGCCGCTCCCGGAACCATTGTGAAAGTAACCAGCAACAAAACAGGAAAAAGCGTGTACGCAAAAGTGCTGGATATCATGCCGGATATCCGCCAGAATAATGGCGTATTGATCAGGCTCAGCAATGCGGCCGCAGCCGAGTTGGGAGAAGAGGACAGCAGGTTTGATTGCACACTGAGTTTTGCAAGGTTATAAACGGACACTTACATCCATAAAAAAATCCCGCCCCTAAACAAGGCGGGATTTTTATCAGACCTGGTGAAATATATTATGGGAAAATGCCCAGCTCCACATAAGTTGTTGCCACTTTATTGATGGCACTCACGTAGGCGGCTGTACGCATATCCGGAATTTCAGGGTTGCTCTGCCATACTTCCACGATTTCCCGGGTGGCATTGATCATGGTTTCTTCCAAACCGCTGTGCACCAGGTCGTGTTCATCAGCGCCATGCATGATGAGTTTTCTTTCCACGTCATTCACCTGTTTGCCACTCAACTCTTCGATCTGCATCAGGATGCGGGTATTCATATTTTCGGTGAAACGTTTTTCCATGCGGCCATAACGCACATGGCTCAGGTTTTTCAACCATTCAAAATAACTCACCGTTACGCCGCCTGCATTCAGGTACATATCAGGAACACATAAAATTCCTTTTTGAATGAACACTTCATCCGCTTCCGGTGTGCAGGGGCCATTGGCCGCTTCACCGATGATCTTTGCTTTTATGCGGGGTGCATTTTCGCCATTGATCACGTTCTCCAGCGCAGCCGGGATTAATATATCGCATTCAATTTCCAGGGCGTCTGAGGTATTAGCAAAATTGGTGGCACCCGGGAAATTAAGTACGTTATTGTTTTTTAATTTGTACTGGAACACTTCTTCCTCATTTAAGCCATCGGCATTGTAAATCGCTCCATTGTGTTCTGCGATGGCGATTACCTTGGCGCCATTTTCCCGGAAGAATTTTGCAGAGTGATAACCCACGTTACCCAGTCCCTGTACTACTACTGTTTTACCTTCCACGCCTGTGGTGAGCCCGAGTTTTTTCATTACATCCGGCATATTACATACTTCCCTGATGCCGAAGAAAACCCCTAAGCCCGTTGCTTCTTTTCTGCCGCGTACGCCGCCCTGGGTGATCGGCTTACCTGTTACACAACCAGCCGCATCAATTTCGCCCGGCTTGAGTGATGCGTAGGTATCCACAATCCAGGCCATTTCTTTTTCGCCGGTTCCGTAATCCGGTGCCGGTACGTCGATGCCCGGCCCGATGAAATTCTTCTTTACCAGCTCAGATGTATAACGGCGGGTGATCTTTTCCAGCTCGTACACACTGTATTTATGGGGATTGATTTTGATACCACCTTTTGCCCCGCCGAAGGGCACATTCACAATGGCACATTTGTAGGTCATGAGTGCGGCAAGCGCCATCACCTCATCCTGGTTAACGGCATCGCTGAAACGGATACCGCCTTTACAAGGACTTTTATGCTGGCTGTGTTGCACCCTGTACGCCTCTATCACTTCTATGCCACCGGTATCTCTTTTAATGGGGAAACGCATGCGGTAAACGCTGTTGCAGGCTTTGATCTGTTCTAAAATTCCGGGATCCCATTTGGTGAATTTAGATGCCTTGTCAAAACTTTTTTCAACACTTTGAAAAAAGCTGTAATCATTTTGTGCTGACATAACTGTTCTTTTAATTAAGCAATCGTTGTTTTTAGCCACTGGCAAGAGGCTGTTGTTTATGAAAGAGTTTCAAGACCAGGGCCCATGCGAGATTCTATGAGGGTGCCCTGATTTTACATCAATATTTTATTTATTCCTTTTCCAGCCTGGATACTTTGCGGTCAACCGTCCACACATAAAAAAACAATCCAACCAGGATCGTGAGGCAGATGGCCACCACGATGTAGATTTTTCCATTGCTTCTCATTACGTCGGCCATCTCAACAGGTGCGTCAGGCTGCGCAAATACAGCATTGGAAACAACCGTTAGTACCAACAGGATAAATATTTTCAATTGTTTCATGATCTTATTTTTTTGAGGCTGGCTGTAACAATAACGATTTATCCTTCATCAATTGTATGCGTATCTTCAAGGTGGCGATCCATACACCCAACAGCGTCCAGCCTATTACTGCAGGATAGAACACCCGCCTGATCCGGCTGTCAACATCTTTAAAATTCAGCGCCGGGTTGCCACCTTCGCCGCCTTTGCCGCCCGGGTGCAGACTTCCTTCCACGATCCTTGGCATGATAAACATGGTGAGGAAAAGCATTACAAACGCAAAGATGATGTACACGGCTGTGATCCTTGCTCTTTTATCGATATCCGTGAAAGATCCTCTTAAAACAAAATAGGCGCCATAGATCAACAAACCAATGGCGGCAAATATCAGTTTGGGTTCTTTGATCACACTGCCAAAACTCTGTCCCTGGTCAGTAACCCAGGTTACAGAAACCCATATCATCCCGGTGATATATCCAAGTATGCCGAAGATGCAACCCACGGCTGCAAAATTCATGGCATAGATATCGTACCGGAGGTTAAAACTGCGGAGGTATTTAAGACTGTAGATAAAACTAACGGTGAAGAGTATTGTCATGGAAAACCACATGGCCACATGAAAGTACATGTTGCGGATGGTTTCGTTGAGGATGGGAAGGTGCGGTACATCCAGTAAAAAGCCAGCAATAATGGTATAAACCAACAATACGAAAGACGCTATTTTCCACCAGCTTTTTTGCACAATAAGATGCTTTTTTATAAGCGTGCCGCAAAGTTAGGGTAAAGGATAAAAATGAAATAATTATATTTTCCTTTCCTGTTGCGGTAAATAAAAAACCGGCCGCTTTTAGTACTCATTCTTTCCATAAATAAGGAAACAATACCACTGCCATTACGATAATTAAAAAATCGAGACCGATGATCAGCCCGGTAACCTGCATCAATGCGCCGGGCTTGAATACTTCGTTAAATGCAGCCTTGCTGAGCCGCATTAATAATAAAAGCAGAGGTAATATAACCGGAAAGCCCAGGATGGCCATCAGCGCAGCATTCTGGCTTGCCTTGGCCGCAATGGCACTCATCAGCGTAAACACCAGGCTGATGCTGGCGCCGCCTAAAACCGTAATGCCTGTAAACAGTAAGGCGTTGCTGAGCGGGCTACCGAGAAACAGCCGGAACAGTAAAAGACTGATGACGCTCATGCCGATCATTAAAAAAACATTGTAACAGATTTTTGCAGCCACAAATGTTACCGGTGATACGATGGTATAATAATACAACATGCGTCCCTTGCTTTCCTGCAAAAAACTTTTGGCCACCGCATTTACGCATACAAATAATTGTATCACCCAAAAAAGGCCGTTCCAGGCATTGGCTTCCAACTGGTCAACCGACAGGTATAATACAAATATGGTGGAGGCGATGTACAGCAGGATACCATAGAGGGTATGCTGCTGACGCAATTCGAGTAATACATCTTTTTTTAAAAGGCTGATAACCGGCTGAGGCATGCCGGCAAGTTACTGATTGAAACGATAATGCCAAGAAAGAAGGGCGGCAATACCCGGCCTGAACGGTAAATATGCGGTATGAGCGGTTTGTTAATGGGGATAAATATTCTGCAAACGATTTCTGGATATATGAAAAATATCTCTATATTCATCGTTTAAATTAAAATAAAAAACCAACTGTTTATGAGAAAACTGTTACTGGTGCTGCTGTCATTGGCATGTATAAATGTACTGATGGCGCAGCAAAAAAATGTGTGGAAAGCCCATACAGATCTTGCCCGGATCACCACCGACAAAGCCGTTGCCCGGCTTAGTTACCCGAAAGAATTTAAACTATTCGACCTGGATATTGAACCGCTGCGGCAGGATCTGTTTGCTGTTGCCGGAAATGCATCCCGCCATTCAACTATAATTTCATTACCGAATGCGGATGGAGCCCTTGAGCAATTTGAAGTATTTGAGGCGTCAAACTTTGAACCTGCGCTGCAGGAAAGGTTTCCCGAGATCAGGGCTTTTTCCGGAAGAGGCATCACCGATAAATATGCCACGCTCAAGCTCAGTATTTCTCCGCAGGGAATCCAGACAATGGTTTTCAGAACCGAAAGGGATAATGAATTTATCGAAGCCTATTCTGCTGATCACACTGTGTATTCAGTATTCAGGTCGCAAAGGCAGATTGGCCAGTTACCATGGACCTGCTCAACTGTTGATAAAAATATTGCCGGAGACATCAATGCGCAGGTAGCCGGTGCCGGTAGTACGCTGCGCTCAACCGGTGACCTGAAAACGCTGCGCCTGGCACAATCCTGCAACGCAGAATATTCCAACTATTTTGGCGCCACCAGCGCATCACAGGTTGGCTTGGTGCTGGCTGCTTTCAATGCCACCCTTACAAGATGTAACGGGGTGTATGAGAAAGACCTTGCTTTGCATCTCAACCTGATCGCTACCACCACCAATGTTATTTATTACAATCCTTCCACGGATCCATACACCACTTTATCCAGCTGGAACTCGCAGTTGCAATCAACGTTAACCTCGGTGATCGGTGAAGCCAACTACGATATCGGCCACATGTTTGGTGCATCAGGCGGTGGCGGCAACGCAGGTTGTATTGGTTGTGTGTGTACCAACGGTTCTAAAGGAAGCGGCATCACTTCACCTGCAGATGGTATTCCTCAGGGAGATAATTTTGATATTGATTACGTAGTACATGAAGTGGGTCACCAGTTAGGCGCCAATCACACTTTCTCAATGTCGTTGGAAGGTACCGGTGTAAACAAAGAAGTGGGATCAGGTATCACCATCATGGGATACGCCGGTATTACCAGTTATGATGTGGCCAACCATTCCATCGATATCTATCATGAAGCTTCCATTGCACAGATACAGGCAAACCTTGCCACCAAAACCTGCCCGGTAACTTACAGCATTGTAAATTCCACACCGGTGGTTGCAGCAGTGGCTAACTATACCATTCCAAAAAGCACGCCGTTTGCACTTACCGGATCTGCTACAGATGCAGATGCAGGTGATGCGTTAACTTATTGCTGGGAACAAAACGATAACTCAACCGTATCTGGTTCCAGCAGCAAGGCCAGCGCAACAAAAACTTCAGGTCCTAACTGGTTGTCATTCCGTCCCACGGCCTCACCGGTACGGTATTGTCCTCAATTGTCAACCATTCTTGCCGGCGGGTTAACCACCGGTCCGTTAGCAGGAGGTGATGCAGGCGTTACCATTGAAGCCTTGAGTTCTGTAGCGAGAACGCTCAACTTCAGGTTAACTGTAAGCGACAATGCGCCGTACAGTTCCACTGCGCCAATCAGTGTGGGTCAAACCCAGTTTACTGATATGGTGGTTACCGTTAGCAGCACCTCTGGTCCGTTTGCCGTAACGGCTCCCAATACTGCCGTATCCTACGTGGGCGGAAGTACACAAACCATTACCTGGAGCGTGGCCAGCACCACCGCATCACCGGTTAGTTGTGCCAACGTAAAAATTTCACTCAGTACAGATGGCGGGTATACGTTCCCGGTAGTACTGGCTGCAAGCACTCCTAATGATGGTTCAGAAGCGTTGGTGATACCAAATACCCCTACCACCACCGCCAGGATAAAAGTGGAAGCAGTGGGTAATATCTTCTTTGATATTTCCAACAGCAACTTCACCATCACTGCGGGTTCTGCCTGCGGCAGCGCCAGCGGTTTAGCTTCATCAGCTATTTCAACCACCGGCGCCACCCTAAGCTGGTCTGCCGTAAGTGGCGCTACCAGTTACGCGGTTGATTACAAACTGAACAGTGCTTCTACCTGGACCAGTTTTTCTACTGCTCAAACGGCCACCAGTGCTACATTAACCGGTTTAAGCTCCGGTAGCCTGTATGACTGGAGAGTTACCACCACCTGCGCATCCGGCACAGGAACCGCAGCAACAGCACAGTTCAGCACATTGGCTGTATGTGTTGCACCTTCCGGGTTGGCTTCTTCTTCTGTTACCAGCAGCAGCGCAACCGTAAGTTGGGCAGCAGTTACCGCAGCCACCAGCTATGCAGTTGATTACAAACTGAACAGTTCCTCTACCTGGACCAGTTTCTCAACAGCACAAACCGGTACCTCTGCCAACCTCACCGGTCTTACCGCATCTTCTTTATACGACTGGCGTGTGAAAGCCACCTGTCCATCAGGAACCACTACCGCCACGGCTGCACAATTTACCACCACTGCACCTGCAGTATGTAATGCACCATCAGGATTGAGTTCAAGCGCCATCACTTCAACCAGCGCCACCATAAGCTGGACTGCAGTAAGCGGCGCCGTTAGTTATGCGGTGGATTATAAATTGAACAGCTCTTCTACCTGGACCAGTCTTTCTACGGCTCAAACAGCCACTTCTGCGGCCCTGGGAGGTTTAACCGCTTCTTCATTGTACGACTGGAGGGTAAGCACCAATTGCTCTTCCGGTACCAGCAGTGCCACCGCAGCACAGTTCACGACTGCTGCACCTGCAGTATGTAATGCACCATCAGGATTGAGTTCAAGCGCCATCACTTCAACCAGCGCCACCATAAGCTGGACTGCAGTAAGCGGCGCCGTTAGTTATGCGGTGGATTATAAATTGAACAGCTCTTCTACCTGGACCAGCCTTTCTACGGCTCAAACAGCCACTTCTGCGGCCCTGGGAAGTTTAACAGCATCTTCATTGTACGACTGGAGGGTAACCACCAATTGTTCTTCCGGTACCAGCAGTGCCACCGCAGCACAGTTCACCACGGCTGCAGCATCAACCTGCAGCACCGCTTTTGAACCAAATGAAACACAGGCCGCTGCTGCAGCGATCGTTTCGGGTGTTGCAAACAGCGCAGCCATCAGCAGTTCTACAGATGTTGATTACTACAGTATAACAGTTACGGGTACCAGCAATATCGTTTACAGTCTTGTTGGACCTTCAGGCGTTGACTATGATCTTACCATTTATAACAGCGCAGGAACGCAGATTGGTTCCGGTGCAGGAAGTACCGCTACTGAAACAGTATCGCTCACTGGCCAGGCAGCCGGCACTTATTACATCAAAGTGTTTGGATATAATGGAGCCAACAGCACAACCTGCTACACGATCACTGCCACCGCTACCGCAGCCAGCAGCAGCTGTGCCAGCAGTTATGACAACAGTACCAATGGTTCTGCGAGTGGTGCAGCACAAATACCACTAAATACAAATATTACCGGGCTGGTTAACGTAAGTGGCGATAATGATTATTACAAATTCGTGATCACCACCGGCGGCACAATCACACTTACCCTCACCAACCTGCCGGCCGACTATGATCTTCGTCTCTACAGGAGTAACGGAACCTCGCAGCTGGGTATTTCTCAAAATGGAAGCACTACCAGTGAAACCATTAACTATACCGCAGCAGCCGGCACCTACTATGCAAGGGTGTATGGCTATAGTAACGCGTTCAACGCCACCAGTTGCTACACCCTGAAAGTGGCTACCGGTACGGCTACCAAGCCAGCGGTTGAAACGCCTGTTTACAGCAGTAAAAAAATCCTTAGCGTATATCCTAACCCGGTGCAGGATAAGCTCAATATTAATCTTACCGGCTACGAAGGCGTATCTGAGATCAGGCTGTATGATGTGAACGGTCGCCAGGTGGCAGGCCAACGCAGCGCACAGGTAAACACTCAAATGGATATTTCATCCCTTGCAAAAGGAATGTATCTCGTAAAAGTAATTACCGCTGGCGGCGAAACACTACAGGCAAAAGTGGTGAAGCAGTAACAACTGCGCTTTTATAAAATTTCCGGGCGGGCAACAATTTAGTTGCCCGCTTTTTTGTGGTGAGGTTTTTTGCCGGTAAATTAGTGCTGCCTTTGTTTAAACACCCGTATAAAACAACTTACGCATGAACACCACATTGTATCCTCCCAACCCAAAGGAAGTTGACCCCGCCATAACAAGACCTGGTATAGAATATAAAAGCGAGGTAGGTAAGGTAATGGCCACCATCATACTTTTTTTTGCGGTATACCTGCTGCTGATCGTTTTGTCAGTTATGCTGGCAATCGGTTGTGTGTACCTGGGCGTTGCCATTATGTTTTCGCTCGGCCACTGGATCGGTATTCTTGCCGGATTGGGTATTATCAGCATCGGTATTATGGTGGTGATCTTCCTGGTAAAGTTTATTTTTTCTGTCCGTAAAGTGGATGAGTCAAAAATGATGGAAATAACTGCCGGAGAACAACCACAATTATTTGCTTTCATCAGGCAACTAACCAATGATACCCAGACGAGGTTTCCCAAAAAGATATTTTTAACAGCAGATGTAAATGCGGCTGTTTTTTACAATGACAGTTTCTGGAGCATGTTCTTCCCGGTTCCAAAAAACCTGAAGATCGGGCTGGGGCTGGTAAACAGTTTAACTGTAAGTGAATTTAAGGCGGTGATGGCGCACGAGTTCGGACATTTTTCACAACGAAGTATGAAACTCGGCAGTTTTGTTTACAACGTGAATAAA
>CAYVLT010000087.1:0-15051 GCA_964452405.1 uncultured Ferruginibacter sp. | reverse complement strand
CGTCCTGCGATGGATTGGGGCCGGTAAAACCATCATTGTTGCTCGATCCTACATAATATTTCCCCTGCGTGATGTTGAATGGCGCCGGGTTAAAAATCACCATATCTTTCGCTGCCACATCTTTTGTCATGTTACGCATTGGAGCAATATTGTCCACGATAATGATGCCGCGTCCATGAGTGGCAATCACCAGGTCGTTGGTGGCAGGCTGTATCTGCATGTCCTTCACCATTGCTTTCCAGGGAATATTGTTTTTCATCCTGAACCAATTGGCTCCACCATCCAGGCTGGCAAATAATCCCATCTCTGTTCCAAGAAAAAGAAGGTCTTTGTTTACGATGTCTTCTTTTATTTTGTTGGCGTAGCCTGTAAATTCCTTGCTGCTGAAGCGGGTCCAGGTTTTTCCCATATCGGTTGATTTGGCAACATAGGTTTTCATGTCACCATAATTATGATTGTCGAAAGTAACGTACAAGGTATTTTTATCAAAAGACGATAACTGGATACTGCTGATCCAGGTTTGTGCGGGGATACCGGCTGCTGCATAATTGGCGGCAGTATTGGTCCAGGTTTTCCCGCCGTCTGTAGTGTATTGCAGGTTGCCGTCGTCTGTACCCACCCAGATGGTTTGCTCATCAAAAGGCGATTCAGCCAATGTGAAGATGGTGCAATGATTTTCTGCCGACGTGTTATCGGCACTCAGCCCCCCGGAAGCTTCCTGGTTTTGTTTGGCTTTGTTATTCGTGGTAAGATCCGGAGATATCCGGGTCCAGTTTTTTCCCATATCCGTGGAGCGGTACAAATATTGGGCAGCCATGTACAGGTTCGCTTTATTACTGGCACCGATCACGATGGGAGAGTTCCAGTTAAAACGCAGTTTCTCTTCATTCCTGGTGGCCTGGGGTTTAATATTATATTGTTTTCCCTGCACCAGGTCGCTACGGAATGCTTCTCCTCCCTGTGATTCAGCATATACCATATCCGGGTTGGTGCCATCCACCTGCACCCAGAATCCATCGCCACCACCCAGGTTTTTCCAATCTGCATTCTCAATACCGCCGGCGCTCTGCGAAGGCGCCCACCAACTTTGGTTATCCTGCAATCCGCCATATACATTATATGGTGTTTTCATGTCGTACACCACGTGGTAAAACTGTGATACCGGTAAGCCCTGCAGCATGATCCAGGAAGCGCCGCGGTCGTTGCTCATATATACGCCACCGTCGGTACCCAGGTACATCTGGTTGGTGTAAAGCGGGTTGATCCAAAGTGCATGGTGATCAGAATGCACATTACCACTTCCATCTGCAAAAGATAAGCCGCCATCGTCGCTATAACTGAATAAGAAACCAGGACGATACACCCGCTTTGAATCTTTGGGATCCACCACGAGGCAGGAAAAATAAAAAGGTCTTGATTCAACACTGAGGGTGGTGGTTTGCCGTTTCCAGTTTTCACCCCCGTCGGTAGAAAGAAACAGGCCCGTGGTTTCAGCTTCCACGATCGCTAAAATACGGTTGGGCTCGCTGGGAGCCAGCGCCAGGGCGGTACGTCCCATTGGTTTTGCAGGCAAGCCATTTCTTAATTCCTTCCATGTTTTGCCGCCATCTGTACTTTTGAAAATGCCACTGAGCATACCTCCTGAATTGAAAGAATAAGGGGTTCTGCGAAATTCCCACGTTGACGCATACACGATATTTGGATGAGTGGGATCAACAGCAATGTCTGCAACACCGGTGGACTCATTTACGTACAGTACTTTTTCAAAGGTTTTACCTCCGTTGGCAGATTTGTACAATCCCCGGTGGGTGCTGTTACTCCACAGTGGGCCCGGCACCGCCACGTACACGATATCAGAATTCATCGGATCCACAATGATCTTACTGATATGTTCGGTACTGTCGAGTCCGCCGATCTTTGACCAGTTATCGCCGCCATCAGTGGTTTTGTACAAGCCATCGCCGATAGACACCGTGTTCCGCATATTGCTTTCTCCCGTTCCCACGTACACCGTGGACGGGTTTCGTTGATCAATCGCCAGCGCACCAATGCTCTGGCAATATTTGTCGAATACAGAACGGAAGCTGGCGCCTGAGTTGCTCGTTTTCCAAACACCGCCACCGGCAGCACCCACATAAATGGTTTTTGGATCGTTGTTAACGCCTTCAATGCAGGTGATCCTGCCGCCCATAACGGCGGGGCCTATCTGCCTCGCTTCCATCATGCCGAAAGTGGCAGAAGTGATCTGTGCATAGCTGTTCAGTGAAAAAGCAGACAGCAGCATTACGCTTATAAAATGAAATATCTTTCTCATAAAATGTTTTTGAAGATCAGGAATCTTGTTTAACGGGTCGGTTTAAAGAGGTTCTCATCCAACGGCACATTTACTTCAATGGAATCAAAACTGATATTGTCGTACGTGTGCGGAAACAGGAAGCCGTCTTTTGTTTTTTTGAAATCATAATAATCCACACTATTCCGTTGCTGCTGCCCGTTGCTTTGTTGCACTGTTTTTATGCGGATGATATAGTAGGAGGATGGATCAATAAAATAATAGAGTGTTTTTTGAGGATTGATGCTGATCTTAAGTTGAATGGCATCCACACCGTCCACATCTTCGTTGTCGAGTTGCTCCACGCTGTATCCTTTTTCTTTATAGTTCAGCAATACGCCCTGCTGATCAAGATCACTCTGTGCAAGTGCCACATCTTCTGCCGTCATATTCTCGGGCGTTTTTTGGCCCTGGAAGGGATTGAAGTTAAACCCGGAATCGTTGGTTACGATCGAATAACCGGTAAGGCCGCTGAATGAAAATTCAGTGCGTTGAGCTTTTTTGTCAACCGCGTAATAATTGAAAGGTATCTTTTGCCCGGAGAATTCAATGTTGCCGGCCATTTTGATCGTTTTGATCGACAGGAGCTTTTCTTTTCCTCCCTGGGTTTCGATCACTTTGTTGATCACCTCGTCGGGATTCGATTGGGCAAATACCCCGGCAGCAAATGCCAGCAGCATCAGTGAGCAGATGAATTTCATAAACGAAAGTTTAGTTTTGAATGACTGCCAATGTAGTGCTTTTTAGCATTGGGCTTTCGAAAATTATTTGAGTGGCCGGTAAAAAAAAAGGCTCCCATTTCAGGAGCCTACCGGTTAGCTTGTAAAATTATTTTGCCTGTCGTGCGGCCCAGGCATCCATTTTTCTTTCAAACACATCAAGGGGCATGCACCCATCTTTCAACACTTCGTCGTGAAACGCTGCGATATCAAAGGCAGGTCCCAGTTGCTGCTCATATTTATGACGGAGCGATTTAATTTTCATCGACCCGGTTTTGTAACTCAGGGCCTGGCCCGGAATGGCCATGTAGCGCTCAATTTCAGCCGTGGCGCCGGCTTCATCTATCTGTTCATTGGCCATCATGTAGGCAATGGCTTTTTCGCGGCTCCAACCTTTGGTGTGTAACCCAACGTCAACCACTAAACGAATAGCCCGGTGCATTTCATCACCCAGGTTACCCATTTTCTGAAACGGATCAGTGTACAAACCAAGTTCGGGTCCTAACGATTCAGTGTACAAAGCCCAGCCTTCTCCATAAGCACCGTACCAGTTAAAACGCCGGAAAGTGGGCAGAGATTTATTTTCCTGCTGCAGCGAGGTCTGGTAATGATGGCCGGGTATGGCTTCATGTGCAAAAAGCGTTTCCATCCCGGTGTAATTGTATTTGGTTGCATTGGGAATAGGCACATAAAAAATGCCCGGTCTCGAACCATCAGCCGCTGCCTGGTTATATTCAGCACTGGCGCTGGCTTCACGAAAAGCTTCGGTTCTTCTTATCTCAAACCTGGTGGCGGGAAAGCGGTTAAAGAGCTTTTTCAAAAACGGCTCTTCCTTCGCCTGTATCTTCCTGAAGGCTGCCAACACTTCATCGGCGCTGTGGAAGATGAAAAACCTTTTATCCGTGAGTATGTAATTAAAGAAGGCTTTCAGGTCGCCCTTGAAACCCACCTGTTCTTTTATTTTTTCCATCTCGCCACTGATCCTCGCCACTTCCTGTAACCCCGTTTGATAAATCTCTTCCGGGGTGTTATTGGTGGTGGTCCAGAAACGGATCAGGTATTCATATTTTGCACGGCCGTTCGGTATACTATCAAGTCCGCTGCTGGAGCGGCTTGCAGGCAGGTATTCCTTTTCCATAAAGGCCGTGAGTTTTCTAAAAGCTGGCACTACCTCGCTGTCGATTGCCTTTGTGTAGGCAGCCGTAAGCCGGGCTTTGTCGGCAGCGGAAAATTCAGCCGGCAGTTTATGAATCGGTCCGTAGAGTAAATTTCCGCTGGCATTGCTGGTAACGAATGACCGGAACTGTGGAATCACTTTCAGGGTAAGGGCCCGGGGTAACACATATCCCATTGAAATTCCCCGCCGCATGTTGCCGATCGCAGTATCGGCCCATATAGTGAAGCCGGTGATGCGACCGAGAAAATCATCATAATCTTTTACGGTTTTGAAAGGTTGGTTGCCTTCACCGGAACCCAGTTGCCCAAAGGTGAGCGGGATACCCCAAAACTGGTTGATTGGCATCAGCTCATCATGAAACTTAAAATTTTCCAGTTGCATCTCCATTTCCCTTTTGAAAATATCGTAACTGATGCGGTCATTCTCTGAAAGATTGTCCCGGTTATAAACCTTGATACTGTCGAGATACCTGCTGTAAAAACTTTTGGCCTGGTTGATGAAGGCCACGCTGATATCATTTTGCAGGATATTGTTGTACCGGTTATCACCATTGCTGGTGGCTTCGAGGGGATACAGCTTCATCCTGTCTTCCCAATAGTTACCAAGCATGCGGTTGATGGAAGCTGAGTCCTTGGCCGTACCGGCAGCCCTGTTACCATTGTTATTACAGGCTGCTAAACCGGCAGCGATCAATAATCCCGTAGCAATTGTTCTGATCATGCGTTGAAAATTTAGAGCGGAAAATAATATTTTTTTACAAGCAGGAAGGGTGAATTGGATGAGCGGACTTTTTGAATGCAGGATAAGCGTGAACCTTTTTACCTTTGCGCAAAACAGCAGCATTGGCAAGAAAAAAAACATACAGGCAACGTTTCAGCAACCAGGTGGTGACGGCAGGTGAAAAAAAAGTACCTCGGGAGCGGGTACAAAGGCCACCATTACCGGCGGCAATTCAAACGCCCTACCTGGAAGGAAAAGTGGTATTGATTGATAAACCGGTGCACTGGACTTCGTTTGACGTGGTGAGAAAACTGAGAGGACTGTTGCAGATAAAAAAAATAGGACATGCCGGCACGTTAGACCCGCTGGCTACCGGCCTGCTGATTGTTTGCACCGGCAAGTTCACCAAAAAGATCACGGAATATATGGCCCGGGAAAAAGAATATACCGGCGATATCATCCTGGGTGCGGTTACACCTACCTACGACCTGGAGAGCAAACCAGAACAGGAAAAAGACTTCAGCTTTGTTACGCCGGCCCTCCTGCAGGAAACATTTTCAGCATTCACCGGCACCCTTCAGCAGATGCCTCCCGTATATTCAGCAATAAAAAAAGAAGGTGTTGCGCTGTATGAACTTGCAAGAAGAGGGGTGGATGTGGAGCTTGAACCAAGAACCGTTACCATCAACCAGTTTGAAATAACAGGTGTCGACCTTCCACGCGTAGGGTTTAAGGTAACCTGTAGCACGGGAACGTATATACGCAGCCTGGCGCATGATGTGGGGCAGGCATTGGGTTGTGGCGCTCACCTTGGAAGCCTGCGGCGGACAGCCATTGGAGAATTCAGCGTGGATGCGGCCGACAGCATGGAAAAATTTGAAGTAATGATCAACGAAGCGGTTGCCGCTAAAACGGGTAGTTGAGCCCGATGGTGAAATTAAAATTTTCGTAACGCCACTTACGGTATTCATCGTCTTTTCCTTTTTCAAATATTTTACCCCATAGATCATTGAAGCCGATGGCTGGCAATTTCCATCCACCGTTCTCACTCAACTCAGGCCTTTTTACCCGGAAGCCGAAATCAAAACGAAGGGTTACATAATTAAAATCGAACCTGAAACCGGTGCCTACATTCATGCCGATATCATGGTAAAGGTTTTTAAAACTGAGTTGCGTACTGTCAAAGCTGCCGTCGGGCTGGGTATTTTTAAAATTCCACACATTGCCCATATCAGCAAACAGGGCCCATTTCAGGGTAAGCGTATTCGGGATCATTTGCCAGAGATCTTTGCGGTATTCCACGTTGGCTTCAAAACGGATATCGCCGGTACGATCGCTCAGGCTTTTGTTAGGCCCGTACGCGGGCAGCGCTTTGGAGCCGGGGCCGATCCCACGGATGGGCCAGGCCCGCATACTGTTTGGTCCGCCGCCAAAATACTGTTTAAAGAACGGCAGTGTGGTATCAGACGATCCAATGGGGATACCCACTCCGAGGAATACCCGCGCCACTTTTTCTGACTTTATTTTTTTTACGGAATAGATCGCCTCCACATCACCCTTGATAAAATTTTTGAGGTATTTGTTCACTGCGCCAAAATCTTTCAAAGGCAACACGCCCAAAAACCACCCGGATTCTTCGATATTCCATTTTAATGAAAATACCCGGTCGCGGTTCGGGCGCCGTGGCAGGTAGGTGAGTGATGAATGACCCACCGTCATCCCGAAAACCAACGCCGTATTGAAAGAATAACGCAGGAAGGGATTTTCCTTGATCGTGGAATCAAAAGCATAAGACCGGTTGTACAGGTTGGAGAACTCAATGTTCACCAATTTCACACTCCAGGTTTTATTGAACTTCGGGCTCCACTCATAACCGGCTGACAAACCAAAAGAATTCAGTTTGAACAAACCAATACGATTGGTATTGGAAGCACTGAAACCAAGAAACGATTGTTTGGAGTACAACGTATCGATCCTTTTTTCCCGGTTAAAATAATCACGCAGGTTGCGTGGCAACATCAGTTTCGGGAAAGCGAACGTAAGATTATATCCAACATCACTTGAGTTGATAAAACTTTCTGCGCTGGGTCGTTCATTCAGGTTAAGTTCCACACCGGTGCGCAGGGTATGCGTGATCTTGATGCCCTGCCTGCCGCCATTGCGTGTTTGTGCAGAAATGTTGCCGGATAATCCTAACAGGTTGCCGGCGTTTGCCACCGTGATGCTGTTGGCATTGCTGTTGGTGGAATAACTGGCTTCCACTTTTCCTTCAAAACCATACTTTTTAGTAGGCACCAACTGTACATAAATATCCAGTTTGCCAATGCTGTCTTTTCGTTCCACCACCTGCACATTCACGTTCTGCCATACACCTGTTTTTGAAAAGTTATTGATGGTACTGTTGTATTCATTTTGCCTGAAGAGATCGCCTTTTTTCAACACGAGGTGACTCAACAGGAATTTCTTCTTCACGATCTTACGGTGGTACCGCATGATGTAAGAATTGCGCAACGTATCAGCCTTGTAGGTAGCCACTGAAATACTGTCATCGCCGGTATAATCGGGATAGATATAAATATTGCTCACATAGTATTTCAACAGGCGGCTGCTGTCGCCCCCGGGATTTTGCACCATGGCCAGTTTGATGGTAGGATTGTTTCTCTTTTCGTTGGCTTCTGCCAGCAGGCGGATGGTTTCAAAAGGATCGTCAGATACACTTGTCAATGCTTCGATCGAAGTATCGCCCCGCATCCTGAGTTCATCACTGTTAAACTTATAATATCCGTTGTTGCGGTACAGTTCCACCAAACGACTGATCTCGCCCAGCACATCCGCTTTGGTAACCGGGTTACCCTCTTTGATCAACGACTGCTCCCGCGTTTGCTCGGCCAACTGCTGCAATTCGGGTGTTTTTAACTGGTAGCTGAAGGTATCAATGAGGGTGGGGTTGCCCATGTCAATTACAAAATCAGTTTGAATGCGCAGGTTCCTGATCTTTGGCCTGAACAAACGGTCGAGCCCGCTGAGTGGCGCACTCAGAAACGATAAAGGCGCAAGGTTAACCCTGGCTTTCCAAACCTGCGAGTCGGGAACCACTTTGGCATTGTAATAACCGATATGGGTGAGCGTATTTTTCAGGTTCTTTGCCGAACGGGCCATATTTACGCTGTCGAATACAGGGGGACTTTTAAGAATGTGGAGGGCAAAAATAAAATCCTTCACAGTGGTTTTCATGCTGTCATCCAGCTGCGTGAACATTTTCTGTTTCAACGAACTTTTTTCGTCTGCAGAAAGTTTACCTCCGTTCAGTTCAATATTATTTTTAAAGACAAAGGGCTTGTTTTTTTGATATTTTCGCGGAATGGTACAGGCACTGAAAAGGATCGCAATAAGAAATATATTTTTGAGCCGGTAGATCATATTATTGCAGGGCTGAAGCGTCAAATTAATTAAAACATCCATGTTAAGCAAAACACATTCCAAATACATTCAAAGCCTGCACCTGAAAAAGAACAGGGACGCTGAGCAGGTATTTATCGCCGAAGGTAATAAAGTAGTGCCGGAACTGGTGCAATCAAAACAGTTTGTTTGCATTGAAATACTGGGTACAAAAGAATGGTTGCAGCAACATGAACCAATGCTTCGCAAATACTACACAGGCCCGCTGCTGGAAGTGGACACAGCTGAACTGGAAAAGATATCAGCGCTCAGCACCCCCAACCAGGTGCTGGCAGTTTTTAAAAAAGCGGTAGCCCGTCCTGTTAGCACCAGCGGCCGCATTATCCTGATGCTGGATGGTATACAGGATCCGGGAAACCTGGGCACCATCATCCGGATCGCTGATTGGTTTGGCATTACTGACATTATCTGTTCCGGCAACTGCACGGAAATGTATAATCCTAAAGTGGTTCAAAGTACCATGGGCAGCCTGGCACGTGTAAACCTTGTGTACACCGAATTAATACCATGGCTGCAACAAAACCCCGGGCTGAAAACTTTTGCAGCGGCCCTGGAAGGCAAGCCGGTGCATGAATGCAGGAACATTGAAGAAGCTGTGCTGATCATCGGAAACGAATCCAGGGGCATCAGCAATGAATTGCTTGCCATGGCCACGCAGCACATCACGATACCACGTAAAGGAAATGCTGAATCACTGAACGCGGCGATTGCAACCGGCATCATTTTATCGCATATCATTTAATTACTGCCAGCTTCTGCCGGAACCGGGCCATTCGTTTTTGCCAGTTCTGCATTGATGTTGCGGGTACCGAAACAGTATGCAGCAGTAAAGCCTGCAAAATCCGGGTCAATGGCATGAGAAGTAACCAACAGGTCGTCGCCTTCTCTTTTCACAGAGAGATAATGAAAAGCTGGTTTGTAGTTTTCAGCAAGATCAGGCAGGCAATCCTCTTTCACGTTTAATGGCTGGTGCAAGCCGCCGCCACCACCGATAACCACGAAATCTTTCCCGTTCATTTTAAATCGCTCAAAAGCGTGTGCATGGCCGGTAATAAACAGTCTTGCTTTTTTTGACCGCAGGTAATCAGCAACAAAATAGTTCTGCACCTGGCCCGAGCATTTTACAATTTTACTGTTGGTGTATGGCGCGTGATGGCAACACACAACGATCGCCCTGATGGCGGGTGAAGCGTCCAGTTCCGCAAGCTTTTTTTTGTACCAATCTTTTTGGGCGGCATTTTCAAAAGCACTCAACTTCGAAAAATTTGAATTCAGCAGGATCACCGCCACGGAGTCAGCTACAGACACATAGCCGGTACGCACATTCATCGGGAAACGTTTTTGAAAATTAGCTTCGCCCTTTTGTGTGAGTCCCATTACTTCATGATTGCCCAATACAGCACACACACTGATCCCCAGCTTATGACAACTGTCTAGGAAAAGGTCTACTTTTTTCCATTTCCGGTTAGAAGAGCCAAGTCCCACCACATCGCCTAACATGTATAAATGAGCAGGACGTTCCTTGAGGATGCTGGAAAATATACCCGCAGTGGCCTGCCGGTTATGGTTCGGTTTCAACCATAATTTTTCCACCAGCATGGGTTGCTGGGTATCACTTACAAAATATAATTCGTCGCCGGCTGGTTGGGCCTGTGCCAGCCCGGCAGCACACAACAACAATCCCGTCAGTATCTCTTTCATAGTATCGAATTAATCCCATTGAAAAACCTTCCAGGCCAGGTGTACCTGCAAACTGAATGCATCGTCTTTGGTTTCAAATGCATTCAACCACTTTGCTTCGGCCGCCAGTCCCAATCTTTTATTGAGAGGAACCGTGTAACTCACAGCAACATTTGAGCCTAAAACAACATCGCCCGAGTTCACCGTGCCACGGTAGGTGAGGTGGGTATTGAGAATATACGATCCAAAACCTGCATAAATATTCACTCCTGGCAATACCTGCATCGACCATACCAACAACACGGGGATGGCTTGCAGGTTCACTTTCCCCTGCCCGCTGGTATCTTTTACCCGGTAGCTGTAAAAGTTGGTGAAGCCGCTTTCGAGCCCTAAACGAAGGCGATAACGGGGATACCACATAATGCGGACAGTGCCTGCCGGGCTCCATTTATTGAGGGTACCAGGGTAGGCAACAGCACTTAAATTTACGGGAGCCCGGTACCAGGAAACACCGCCACCCGCCTGCAGAACAAAGGAAGGCTTGCGTTTGGGCAACTTCTCTTTCTTAACTTTTTGTTGTGCGGAAGAAATGTTAAAACATAGCAGCAACAAAAAAAGACAATATGATTTTTTACTGGTGAACATAATAGTAATAAGCAGTGCAGGATGGGTAATTGGAAAGGATGCCATCAAAATGTCCATCCCTGATATATTGTTCAATAAAGGCCGGCACATCCAATGTCCACACAAAAGCTCTCCGGCCCTCTCCATGAATGATCGCCACTTTATCGTTCTGTGTTCCTTCTGTAAAACGGGGTGCCCATATCCGTGAGTTAGCGGCTTCCACCTCTTCGATACCCAGTTCACACAAGGAGGGTGTATTGGCATAACCAGGCAGTTGCAGGAACTGGTTGAACTGGTCGCTGCCGGGCAGCCCGATCACAATCTCCACGCTGCGCCCGTTCTGAATGGCACGCTGGGTAAACTCCTGTTGCAGTAACTGTACCTTTTGCAATGACCCAATGTACTTAGTGTCGAGCCATACAAAGCTGAGCGGAGTCCGGTACACCACGGCACTCAGGGCCTGTCGCAACGTGGGTATCTTTTCTCCGTGAATCAACCGTACAAATGCGGACAACTCTGCATAAGTGTAATTTTCAATCGGGCCCACCAATCCTGATTTTTGGGTCTCCCGCAGGTTCAGGTCATTGTCGTGGTAAATGATGGGTACGCCATCCCGGGTGAACCGCACATCTATTTCGATTCCGGTAGAGCCGAACTCGGCCGTCTTTAAAATCATTTCGACAGAGTTTTCTGAAACCGGTAACAGGTCTGAATTGCGGCCACCGGAGCGGTGCGCCAGGATATTAAAGGGCGTTGGCGTTTGATTCAGTTTTCGGGTATAGGTAAACGTGATGGGCGTTTGCGGCGCCTGGTTACCATTGCCATAGCTGCCGTCAAACTGAACATCGCCTGCAGTATCGGGCGATTGCCCGTCCAGTAATAATGCGGCTCCTGTTGACGAATGGATGGTAAACCGTATGATGCCCGTTTCGGTACTTACCATTTTTCGCCAATAACCATTGAGCAGTATCTCACCATTCAACAATTTGCCTTCGCAGATAAAATAAGCGATATCCTTTCCAAAAAAACCACTCACATGATATACGGTGTCGCCATTATTTACCACGTAGCTCCATTTGATAGCTGCCAGGTCGCCAAAAAAATCACGGGCAGCGCCAACGGAATACACGCCTTCCATGGCATCACGGGCAGGAGCGGGCAGGGGAATAGCTGCCGGGGATTCGAATAATTGCCAGCCGGCGGTGTCGGGCATAACAACTTTGTAATCCTTTTTGCAGGAGTAAATCAGCAGCATTGAAAATATGATCAGCCCGTATCTTCTCATAAAATAAAACCTACGGTGATTTGAGGATAAAAAACTTTTCGGTTGGTTTTATAAAACAACGACCAGGTTTGCCAGTAAAAATAATTATTGATGGCGCTGATGGCCAGGGAAAGATGTTTGCGCTGGTAAAAAGGTTGTTCAATGGCGAGGGTGAAGGTTTCACCATTGTAATATCGCTTTGATGAAACGAATTTATTTTCCCCGTTGGCTGCCTCGTAGTACAGGTTAAAAGAGGCCTGTGCCTTAAAACTGATCAGCAGATCACGCCGTGTCATATACCCAAGAGATACCGAGGGGTACGTGAGCCAACCTGAGCCACGGCTGTTGAAACCTTCTATTTTTAAAAAACCGAACCAGAAACCCAGGTCGTTTCCGGCAGAGAGATAAAACTTTTTACTCAGAGGTTGCACAAACTGCAGGCCTGCGGAAAGGTGATTTTGTAAAAATTGAAAATCGATACGCCCTTCTGCTGTAAAATGATCACTTACCCGGCGAAATGCGGTAAAGTTTCCACACGGGATCCTCAATCTAACTTCTTCAGTGATATCCTGTGGTGTGGTTAACAATGTAAACCCAAGCGAACTGCGCCAATGTTCGGTGTACATAGGGTAGGGGAAAAAGATGGCCCGGTGCTTAGCCCTGAATACAGAATCCTGCCCATAACAGGGTAGCACACACGAAACTGTTGCGAATATAAAAAGCAGGTAAGCTGGTAAACGGTGTAGCATAAGGTTGTTAAACATTGTATCACCGCAATTTTGTTGCCAAGCCTTTGTAAAAAACTGAACCGGGGCAAAATCGGCTTCATCCCCGTACTGCCGGAACATTTATTCTTTGGCGTTAACCGGCTGTTCGCTCCTGTTGGCTGTGCCCGGGTGCTGGTTAAAAATTTCTTCCATCATGGCAAACAGCGCCGGATGCCTGCGACTGAATAATTGCGGTTGTTCAAAGAAATATTCGGCAGCCACTGCAAAAAATTCAGCTTTATTGGTGGCGCCATAAGGATTGATATCTGATTTGCTGGCGACAATTTTTTTGATCTCCTGGTGTACCAGGTCCAGCCAGGGCAGGCTGTACTGTCTTTTTAACAGGATGGAAGGAACTCCATCCACGGCGCCATCAATTTTATCCAGCAGGTGCACAAACTCATGAATGGCGGTATTGTTCTTATCACTTTCGTTCAGGAAACCTTCCCGCAGTGCAGGTTTTGACAGGATCATCTTGTAATTCATCGGGCCGCTCCCCACCATTCCCAGCACCGGTTTCTCAGCCTGTTGAAAATCAAAATCACTGTTGAACCTTTCGGGGTATAACAATACTGTGGTGAGGTTTGGGTATTGCCAGGCCGTAAAAGCAAAAATTGGTATCACGGCGCTGGCTGCGATAAACACGCGGTCTATGTCTTCAACATTGGTATGCACGCCTTCAATTTGGATCGTGGACATAAAGGCCGCCATTTTATTTTCGAAACGGATTTTTTCTTTGGCTGTCAGCGCCCGGAAAAACAACACATGTTGTTCCAAAATTTCCCGGTACCCGGCTGGAAGTGAAAGTGTGGGCTGCCGTTTGGAACTGCTGACTACTGCCCTCAACAAAAGCAGCAGCGCCACTACAAAAGCCAGCAATAAGAAGATTTGCATACGCGGGACGTTTTAAGTAAGCAACAGGATATTACCGGAACTGGATCGCCTTTACCGGCTTAATCTTTTTTACCAGCAGCGTGGGGATCACCAGTGTTGCAAAGCATACAGCTAGGGTAACAAGATCCACCAATAACACCTGCCACCAAACTACCTGTGCGTGGGCTTCTGCCATATAATAGGCTTCTTCATCCAGTTTAATGAAACCGGTTTTTTCCTGCAGCCAGCAGATGCCTAACCCAAGTAAAGTGCCGCCAATAATGCCGGTAATGGCAATAAGTGCTGTGTTGTACAAAAATATCTGTTGTACCAGCCAGTCGCCGGCGCCTACTGCTTTCAGGATGCCGGTCATTTTGGTACGTTCAAGAACAATGATGAGCAGGCAGGTGATGAGGTTAACCGTAGCCACCACCATCATGATGCCGATCAATATAAATTTTATACGGTCCTGCAATGCCAGCCAGTCGAATATGTTAGGATTGATTTCTTTATAGGTCTTACTGTTCCAACCCTGCGGCGTTTCCGCCTTGATGATGTGGGCCACTGTATCCGCCTTCCTGTAATCATCCAGGTACACTTCATACCCACCGATCTGGTTGTTCGTCCAGTCGTTCTGTTTCCTGATCAGGTTCAGATCGCAAATACACAGTTGTTTATCGTATTCATCAATGGACGTTTTAAAGATACCCGCCACCGTGAGTTTACGGAAACGACGGCTGCCATCGGGCCGTATGAAGATGGAAAGCACACGATCACCTGTTTTAACTTTAAGGTGCGAAGCGATGTAAGCAGAAAGATTGATCTCCTCGCTGAAACCACTGTCGGGGAAAGATATCCAGCGGCCTTCCTGCAAAAATGCATCGAGCCGTTTGTGATCAAAGGAAGAGTCAATCCCTTTCACCAGCAGGCTTTCAATATCATCTCCATAGGTTAGGATAAGCGATTTGGTGGCGAAACGTTGCACACTTACAACACCGGGAATGGTTTTAAGATATGCTTCCACGGAATCATCCTTGTTAATTACATATTCTTCCGCCGTGCTCACCCGGTTATCAATATCCTGCTGCACATGAATATGTCCCCAGAAACTGAATACTTTGTTGCTGATGGTTTGTTGAAAGCCATTAAAAAAACTCAACGCCACTACCATCACTGCCACGCTGATGGTGGTGGCAGCAGTGGCGAGCCACACGATAAAACGAGAAAAGGTACGTTCCCTGTTAAATGATATTCTTTTTGCAATGAAGGCAGGAAGATTCAAAAGGAATAATTTTTGTTACCTTTCAAAAATAAATATTTTAATCAGCAGATGAGCTTTTTCAGACCGATCCCTTTTTTTATTTCCGCCATATTCGCCTCCCTGCTGGCAGTTGCCCAGGTAAACCCGGATGTGGTGTACAGCGATAAGATTGACT
>CAYVLT010000086.1:1520-15427 GCA_964452405.1 uncultured Ferruginibacter sp. | reverse complement strand
TTTTATGTGGGGGCAATTTGTAATTTAGCAATAGAATTTAATGGGTTAGTAAGTACAAAGGGTCAGCAGAAATGTTGACCCTTTTACTTTTAAACCGGCGCATTTTTACTCCCTTTTATTTTGTTTTCACTTCTACCTTTCATTGCTCACGCTACAACATCCAGGTGGCGTTTCACAGCAGTTTTTTTTGATCAGTAAAAAAGATTGAGCAGGGGAATCTGTAAGTCCGGATCTTACGCTTTACTTTGCAACTACAGTAACCCATGCTGTAATGATTAAAATTGATTTTTCGTAATGAGTAAAACAAAGACCGGCTTCTTCTGCCAGAACTGTGGATATGAAAGTGCCAAGTGGTTAGGCAAATGTCCTTCCTGCAACACCTGGAACAGTTTTGTAGAAGAGATCGTGGTTAAAGGGAACGATAAAAAACCAAAAGATGAATGGTCCGGTTACAATGGCAACGGACGGTTAAAAACCATTTCGATCAACGAGGTAAGCAGTGCAGAAGAAAAAAGAATTGTTACGCATGATGCTGAAGTAAACCGGGTATTGGGTGGTGGTATTGTAACCGGCAGCATTGTTTTGGTAGCCGGGGAGCCGGGCATCGGAAAGTCAACCCTGTTTTTACAGATCGGGTTGCAGTTGAAGGATGTCACCACCTTATACGTGAGTGGCGAGGAAAGCGAACAACAAATAAAAATGCGGGCCGACAGGTTGGCGATACGCAGCGATAATTTTTACCTGCTTACAGAAACCAACACACAAACCATTTTCCAGGAGATCAAAAAACTGAAACCGCAACTGGTGATCGTTGATTCCATACAAACACTTCAATCACCTTATGTGGAAAGCGGTGCAGGAAGTGTAAGCCAGATAAAAGAAACGGCTGCCGAATTACAGCGTTTTGCAAAAGAGACCAATACACCTGTTTTTTTAATCGGTCATATCACGAAAGACGGTGGCATTGCGGGCCCCAAAATCCTGGAACACATGGTGGATACAGTATTGCAGTTTGAAGGCGACCGCCACTACGCATACCGAATTTTACGCACCCTGAAAAACCGCTTTGGCTCAACCGCCGAACTCGGTATTTACGAGATGACGGGTGACGGGATGAGAGCGGTAAGCAATCCTTCCGAAATTCTCATCACACAAAAAGAAGAACCCCTAAGCGGCATTGCCATTGCTGCCACCATGGAAGGCATCCGACCGCTGCTTATTGAAGGCCAGGCCCTGGTAACCCAAAGTGTATATGGTACCCCGCAACGTACCGTAACTGGTTTTGACCTGCGGCGGCTTCAATTGCTGCTGGCGGTACTTGAAAAAAGAGGCGGCTTTCATTTTGGTGTAAAGGATGTATTTGTAAATATCGCCGGAGGCATTAAGGTGGAAGACCCATCCATCGACCTCGCCATCGTGTGCGCTTTACTCAGCAGTTATGAAGATGTGCCGGTTAACCAACACTATTGTTTTGCCGGTGAAGTGGGATTGAGCGGGGAAATAAGGGCAGTGAACCGGATTGAACAACGCATCGCCGAAGCAGAAAAACTGGGTTTTGAAAAAATTATTGTCAGTAAGTACAATGCCAAAGCACTCGGTAAAACCAAACATCATATCGAGGTGGTGGCTTTATCCAAAGTGGAAGAATTATATCAGTATCTTTTTTAGCCGATCGCCCCGGTCCCCGATTTTTTGCTGTATATTTAAGAGTGCTTTCTGCAAAAAACATATTAGCTGATCTGAAGCATCTCTTTTACCCGCATGTATGTTGCGGATGTGGCTCCGATATATTGGCAGATGATACGCTGTTGTGTGCAAAATGCTACCTTAATTTACCTGCCACCCTGTACGCCCGCTATGCCGGCAACCCCATTGAAAAAATATTTTGGGGGCGCATCCGCCTTGCAGCCGCACATGCAGAGTTTTATTTTGTAAAAGACGGGTTGGTGCAGGAGCTCGTTCATCAACTGAAATATAACGGTAACAGGGAAATCGGTGTTTTTCTCGGGCAGATGATGGGTAGAACCCTGTTAAACAGTGACCGGTTTAAAAACATCGATGCCATCATCCCTTTGCCAATGTATCCCGATAAAGAAAGAAAAAGAGGTTACAACCAGGCAGCAGTAATCAGCTCAGGGTTGTCTGGTATACTGCAAGTGCCCGTTTTTAATCATTACCTGCAAAGAACAAGACTTACAGAAACGCAAACAAAAAAACACAGGGCTGAACGCTGGGAAAATGTGGAGGGCAGTTTTTTCGTGCCACACCCGCCCTCCTTACAAGGCAAACACCTGTTGCTGGTGGATGATGTGATTACTACAGGTGCCACACTGGAAGCCGCAGGTAACAGACTGCTGCAAACAGAAGGCGTTACCCTTAGCCTGGCTACACTTGCCACTGCTGTAAAATAGCAGCCAACCGGCCCATCCCAAAAAACATTACATTTGAAAAATGAAGCTTTCCCTGCCGATAAAATTCGTTTGTGCCTGCCTGTTGTACGTATTCATAACGGGCCTGGGTGCCTGCAAAAAAGACTCATTCATTACGGATGCTTCGGCTAACCTGAGTACCAGTGTAGACAGCCTGAAGTATGATACGGTTTTTACCAGTGTGGGATCAATCACCCAGTCGTTTAAGATCAATAATAACAACGATCAGAAATTATTATTGTCGGGTATCAAAGTGATGGGAGGCACGGCCTCGGCGTTTCGTTTAAATATCAATGGAAGCCCTTCGCAGGAGCTCAGCAATATTGAACTGGCGGCCAACGACAGCATCTATGTATTTGTTTCGGTCAACATCAATCCCACCCTGCAGGATCTGCCGTTTATTGTAAAAGACAGTATCCTTATCAGTTACAATGGCAACAGTCGTTTTGTACAACTGGAAGCCTTTGGACAGAACGCAAATTTTTTAAGAAATAAGGTGATCAGCGCCAATACCACCTGGAACAACCGCCTCCCCTACGTGATCCTCGATGGTTTGCGTATAGATACCAACGTTACCCTCACACTTGAAGCGGGCTGTAAAATTTATTGCCATGCCAATGCACCGGTTCTTGTAGACGGAACCCTTGTTTCGGATGGCACCAAAGACCAGCCGGTTATTTTCCGCGGCGACCGGTTAGACGAGGAATACAAAGACCTGCCTGCTTCCTGGCCCGGCATTTATTTCAGGCAAACAAGCAATACCAATCTTTTGCAGTTTACAGAAGTAAGAAATGCTTACCAGGCCATCGTGGCCGAAAACCCTTCTGGTAATTTTTATCCCAAAGTTACCCTGCACCAATGTACGATCGACAATGCATACGATGCCGGGTTATTGTGTGTAAACAGCAGCCTGTATGCCGATAACAGCCTCATCAGTAACTGTGGCAACAATGCCTATTTTATTTTAGGCGGCAATTATAATTTAACCAATTGCACCCTGGCAGCTTATTCCACCTATCTCTCCCATAAAAACCCGGTGCTTACCGTTAACAATTTTGCACTTATCAATGGTGCGCCCGTTACTGCACCACTCGATGCTGCTTTTATTAATTGTATTTTCTGGGGGGATGATGGTTTGGTGGAAAACGAAACATCGGTGGTAAAGCAGGCCGGTCCCGACAGTTACAATGTTTCTTTTACCAACTGCCTGTACAGGGGCGTTGCAGACCCGGCTAACTGTACCATCAGCAATTGCCTCCTGAACCAATACCCTGCCTTTGATAGTGTGGATGTGGCAAAACGGATCTTTGATTTTCATATTAGTAATGCAGCCGCACCCGGAATCGACAGGGGCGCCATCACTATTTTCACTACCGACCTTGACGGCAATAACCGCAATGTTGGTACGCCGGATATTGGCTGCTACGAAAAACAATGACCGAACAATATTTTTTTTCATTCGTTACTGTAAAAAAAGTACCATGCTGAAATTTCCGCTTATTGCTGCCGCCCTGTTTTCCTTTTCGGTAAATAACGGCCATCTTGCCAATGATCATAAACTGCCGGTTCAGGCAATCAATCAACCAATGACCCAATCGATCTACGATTTTAAAGTGCCTGCACTTGATGGAGGCACGATTAATTTTGCCGACTTTAAAGGAAAAAAGATACTCATTGTCAATACCGCCTCTAAATGCGGCTACACACCACAATACGAAGGATTGGAGGAACTATATGAAAAATACAAGGATAAGCTGGTGATCGTTGGTTTTCCTGCAAACAATTTCGGCGGCCAGGAACCAGGCACCAATGAACAGATTGAAAGCTTCTGCAAAAAAAATTACGGCGTAAGTTTTCCGATGGCCGCTAAAATATCGGTGAAAGGAAAGGATATGGCACCAATTTACAAATGGCTGACGAGTAAAGCAGAGAACGGTGTACTGGATGCAGAGATCAAATGGAATTTTAATAAATTTTTGCTCGACGAAAATGGTAAGATGCTGTATTACTTTGAAAGCAAAGTAACGCCTATGAGTGAAGAGCTTACCGGTAAATTATAATCCGGAACTTTTTATTTGAAGCCCTCTGCCACAAACGGATGGCTTTTTTATTTTACTTTGCGTCAATGCAGTTTGAGAAGATCATTGGTCAGAAAAATGTAAAAGAGCATTTAGCACAAATGGTTCAGCAGAACAGGTTGAGCCATGCCTTGCTTTTTTTGGGAAAGGAAGGCAGCGGGGCACTTTCACTGGCCATGGCATTTGCGCAATATAATGTTTGTGAAAAGGTTAATGGCAAAGCTGCCGCAGCTGCAGGTCCCTCATTATTTGGAGAACCGGAACCGGCCGGTCCGCAGGTTTTTACAGATTCCTGCGGCGTATGTGCAGCCTGCACCAAAGCTGCACAAATGGTGCATCCCGATATTCATTTTTCATACCCGGTAATACCCAAAAAACCGGGCGATAAACCCATTAGTACAGATTATATCAAAGAATGGCGGGAATTTGTTTCGGCCAATCCTTATGGCAACGTATTCGACTGGCTGCAGTTCATCGATGCCGAAAACAAGCAGGGAAACATCACGGCGGAAGAATGCAATGATATCAACCGGAAGATCAGCCTGAAGAGTTTTGAAAGCGGGTATAAAATTCTTATCATCTGGATGCCCGAATACCTTACCAAAAATGGAAACAAACTGCTAAAGCTGATAGAAGAACCGCCACCCAACACCCTCTTTATTTTGGTGGCCGAGAACGAGGAACAGATATTAAAAACCATTTTATCAAGAACGCAACTGGTAAAGGTTCCCCGCCTCAGCAACAATGAAATTGAAGCTGCCCTTGAATTAAGGGAAGGAGTGAACATGGACAAAGCCCGCCAGATTGCAGTGTTATGCGAAGGTAACTACCGGGAAGCCCTTCATTTGCTGCAACACGAAGAAAGCGACTGGCAGGCTACCCTGCGGGAATGGTTGAACCTGGTAGTAAAAAAGAACCTGCCGGGCCAGGTAAAATGGGTGGATGAGGTGAGTAAATTGGGAAGGGAAAAACAAAAGCAGTTTCTAAAATACTTCATTCACCTGCTCGAAATGGCCATCCGGGTGCAATACCTGCCACCCGGCGCAGCTGATATGAACAACGAAATGGATTTTGCCCTCCGGCTCAACAAGCTATGCGGCATCGGCCAGCAGGAGGCTATTATCCAGGAACTCGACAGGGCCAGTTACTATATTGAACGAAACGCCAACGCAAAAATGCTCTTCCAGGCGCTCTCTATTAAGTTGTACCATATTATTAGTAACAATTCATTAATTTTGACCAATTGAGGAAAATCGATTTGACGGGATGTTAACGGGCAACTTGTTTCTGTTTGTTGTTTGCCAAATTATTTTGTAACCGGCGTTTTCAACAATATTCAACATCGTTGTGGTCGTAAGCTTCAGGTAATTGCCCTCTTGAGGAACGGTTAGCTGACCCTCACTTGTGTGGCTGTGCATTTGCCGGCCGGTTTAAATAGTTTGTTTTTCTACGATCTTTTGCACAAGTGTTTATCGACCATTAAGCTTACCTGGCTGTCTCCATCCCCCCGATCGCCCCTCTTACTATTTTCAATTAACAAGTATTAATTAATTTAATATGGGATGTGGAAGTTGCGGTACCGGAGCGCCGGGAGGTTGCAAGAGTCATGGCAGTTGTGCCAGCGGCAGTTGTAACCGCATGAATGTGTACGATTGGCTGGCAAACCTTCCGTTCAGCGATCCTGAAAGCTCCTGCAAATTGGTGGAAGTGAGTTTTAATAACGGCAGCCGCAAAGATTATTTCAGGAACACCACCAATAACTTTTTTGAAAAAGGTGAGATGATAGCAGTGGAGGGTGTGAGTGGTTTCGATGTAGGCAGTGTAAATATGACCGGGGAACTGGTACGCCTGCAGCTGAAAAAAAATAATATCAAGGAAGAAAACCCGGACATTAAAAAAATATTACGCCGGGCAAATGAAAACGACCTGAATAAATTAAAGGAAACAAAAACCCGTGAACGCGATGTGATGATCCGGAGCCGGGCCATCGCTAAACAACTTAACCTCGATATGAAAATTGCCGAGGTGGAAATACAGGCAGATGGAAGGAAAGCAACTTTTTTTTACATCGCCGACGACCGGGTGGATTTCAGGGAACTGATAAAAGTGTATGCGGGTGAGTTTAAAGTGAAGGTGGAGATGCGCCAGATCGGTGCCCGGCAGGAAGCGGGTAAAGTAGGTGGCATTGGCAGTTGCGGGCGTGAACTCTGCTGCAGCACCTGGCTCACCGATTTTAAAAGCGTGAACACCAATGCTGCCCGTTACCAGAACCTCAGTATCAATCAAACAAAATTGAGCGGCCAGTGCGGACGTTTAAAATGTTGCCTGAATTATGAGCTGGATACCTACCTTGATGCACTGCAGCATTTTCCCGACGACTGCGACTCCATCGAGATCGCCCGCGGAAGGGCCTTCCTGGTTAAAAAAGATATTTTCCGCAACCTGATGTGGTACACGTTGCCCGATAGCAACAAACAATATCCCCTCACCCTGGACCGGGTTAAAAAAATAAAATCACTTAACCAGCAAGGCATTAAACCGGAAGAGCTGGAAGCAGTGGAAGTAACCAGTAAAAAACCGGTTGAGGTGGAACCGGCCTATGCGGATGTGGTGGGACAAATCAGTTTACGCAGTCTTGAAAAAACCAGTCGTCGCCGGAGAGACCAGGAACGTAACCAGTCACAGGGCGCCCGGCAGGGTGGCAACAATCAAAAAGGGCAGCAGAATCGCGGCCCGCAGAACCGCGGCAACAATCAGCAGCAGGCAAAAGAAGGAAACAGGCCACCACAGCAAAAACAGGCACAGCAAAACAGGCCGCAGCAGCGTCCTCCACAAAACCGCGGCAACCAGCCCAACCAACCGCCCCGGGAAGGAAACCAACCCCAGGGTAACCGTCAACAAAACCACAGGCCACCACAGCAAAACCGGCCGCAGCAACGCCCTCCGCAAAACCGGGGCAACCAGCAGCGACCGGCTCAGAAACCTGAGGGCAAGAGCCGTAATTCAGATGAAAAAAATAATTGATCATAAACAAAACGCCAGGAGTAAATCACTGGCGTTTTTTATATTTACTTCTTAAATCATTGTATGTCCATCACGGTCACTAATCTTACCAAGGTATACGGTACACAAAAGGCGGTTAACAATATTTCATTCAACATCAATAAAGGGGAAATCGTGGGCTTCCTTGGTCCGAATGGCGCAGGAAAAAGCACCACGATGAAGATCATCACCGGCTACATTGAAGCTGATGGCGGCAATGCAACTGTATGTGGCGAACCCGTAAGTACCACTTCGTTACACACGAAAAAAAGAATTGGTTACCTGCCGGAAGCTAACCCGTTGTATTTTGATATGTATGTGCGGGAATACCTGCTTTTTATTGCTGATGTACACAAGATCCAGGATCCAAAGCGTGTAGTCGAAACCGTTATTGACACGGTAAAACTTAAACTGGAAGCCAACAAAAAAATCGGGCAGCTTAGTAAGGGATATAAACAAAGGGTAGGTATTGCGGCGGCACTTATTCATGATCCGGAAGTACTGATACTTGATGAACCCACTTCCGGACTTGATCCCAACCAGATCATCGAAATAAGGGAAGTGATCAGGAACCTGGGAAAAGACAAAACCGTTCTTTTTTCTTCACACATCCTGCAGGAGGTGGAGGCCATGTGCGACCGGGTGATCATCATCAACCGGGGTAATATTGTTGCAGATGACAGGTTGAGTAATCTTCAAAAAACGGGTGCAGGTGAACAACAGGTGGTGGTAACCTTCAAAGAAATTGTGAATGCGGAACAATTGCAGGCGCTGGAAGAGGCGAAAGAAGTGAAACCTTTGTCAGCAAACAGTTTCCAGGTATCCACTCCCAACACTGATGCGTTGAAAAAACAATTGTTGCAATGGTCGATCGATAAAAACCTGAACATTGTTTCGTTGCAAACCGCGGAACAAAGCCTGGAAGATATATTCAGGGATTTAACCAATTAACACCAACTGTTACCCGTCACCCTGGTATATGCCGTAAATCATTAAAATAATTAGAATCGATGTTTGCAGCATCGCCGCCTATTTTGTTTCTTTGCAAAAAATATTACATCAAAAATAAAATTATATCAACATGAGCTACATCGCATCCATCTTTGCCAGGCAGATATTAGACAGTCGTGGAAATCCAACAGTTGAAGTTGACGTACTTACTGAAACAGAAAAACTGGGACGGGCAGCAGTGCCAAGTGGTGCCAGCACCGGTATTCATGAAGCAGTGGAATTAAGAGACGGTAAAAAGAATTATTACGGCGGAAAGAGTGTGCTGAAAGCCGTAAACAACGTAAACACCATCATTGCTGAAAACCTGCTGGGTTGGGATATCACCGACCAGACAGGCGTAGACGCGGCACTGGTTAAACTGGACGGTACAGCGAATAAAAGCAAACTTGGTGCTAATGCCATGCTTGCAGTAAGTATGGCGGTGGCAAAAGCGGCAGCGGCCGAAGCCAACCTGCCTTTGTACCGTTATATTGGTGGTACCAATGCAAAATATTTACCTATCCCGATGATGAACATCCTTAACGGAGGTGCACATGCGGACAATAAGATCGATTTCCAGGAATTTATGGTAATGCCGGTAGGTGCCAGTACGTTCAGCGAAGGGTTGGCATGGGGAGTTGATATTTTTCATTCCTTAAAAAGTGTGCTGAAGAAAAAAGGCTTCAGTACCAACGTAGGTGACGAAGGTGGTTTTGCTCCAAACATTCAAAGCAACGAAGAAGCGATTGAAACGGTGCTCACCGCCATCCAGGCTGCCGGGTACAAAACAGGCAGCCAGATCATGATCGCCATGGATGCCGCCAACAGCGAGTTGTGGGATGCCAAAAAGAAAAAATATGTTTTCCATAAAAGCAGCGGCAAGGAAATGACCAGCGAACAATTGGTTGCGTACTGGGCAGGCTGGGTAAAAAAATACCCCATCTGTTCCATCGAAGATGGAATGGCAGAAGACGACTGGAAAGGTTGGAAAATGCTCACTGAAGCCGTTGGCAGCAAATGCCAGTTGGTAGGTGACGACCTTTTTGTTACCAATGTAAACCGCCTGGAAAAAGGTGTGCAGGAAGGTATTGCCAATGCCCTGCTCGTAAAAGTGAACCAGATTGGTACGGTTACAGAAACCATCAATGCGGTAAGTATGGCACAACAGGCAGGATACAACACCATCATGAGCCATCGAAGCGGTGAAACTGAAGATACTACTATTGCAGACCTGGCCGTGGCCCTGAATTGTGGACAGATAAAAACAGGTTCTGCCAGCCGCACGGACCGTATGGCCAAATACAACCAGTTGATCAGGATTGAAGAAATTTTAGGCGACAGCGCTATTTATCCGAAAGGAAAAATTAAATTTGGTAAGTAAACTGTCATTTTGCTGATGGAGACCCAACAGGAAAACACTGAAACAAGCTTTGAACCCAGGAGCAAAACCCGGATGGCGAAGATGTACTGGCTCAGGAATAAGTACCTGATAGCCACAGCTTTATTTCTCGTTTGGATGTTTTTCTTTGATGTAAAAGACATTAGTTCTTCAGTAGACCGGCTCACAAAGTACCGTAAACTGCAGGCCAGTGAAGAACAGCTTTCCCAAAAGATCGCTGCCACCAAAGTGGAACTCGGACAACTGAAAAACAACGCCCAAACAATTGAGAAATACGCCCGGGAGAAATACCTGATGAAGAAAGATAACGAAGACCTGTTTATTATTCAAGAGCCCGAAGCAGAAAAATAAACCAATTATCAAAGGCAATATCCGGGTGCAATACTCGTTTATAGTTTTGGATAAATTGATAATTAATTTCTTAACAAGCTTTTTACACTATGCACAGCATCACACAAGAGGAGCTGCTACAGTACCTGTACGGCGAAACCTCCATCGAAAAAACAGTTGCTATCAAGGCTGCTTTACAGGCAGACTGGAATCTTCGGGAAGAATACGAAACTTTGTTAGCGGCCCAGCAAAACCTTGAAAAAGTTACGCTGAGTCCCCGCAAAAAAGCCATCGACTTCATCCTGAATTATGCCAACAAGCAGGTGAAGGAGTTTACGGAGCAGTAAGGCCTTATTTCAAAACTAATTTTTAAACTAATTTAGTCCCCCGGTTAACTCCGGGGGATTTTTTTATGACAAAAGCAGCAAGGTACCAATTTGTAATCGACTATTTCCTCGCCAATACCCCGGATGCGGAAACAGAACTGATGTACGATGATCCATTTCAGCTACTGGTAGCCGTGATTCTCTCAGCACAATGCACAGATAAACGGGTGAACCTGACCACACCGGCTATTTTTGAACGGTTCCCCAACCCGGAAAGCCTGTCGGGCGCCAGTTTCGATGAACTGTTTCCCCTGATAAAAAGCATTTCCTATCCCAATAATAAAACCAAACACTTGATAGGGATGGCCCGCATGCTCATTGATAAGTTTAACGGTAAGGTTCCCATGACGGTGGATGAATTGGTCACCCTCCCCGGTGTGGGACGAAAAACTGCCAACGTGATCACTTCGGTAATTGACGAACAACCCAATATGGCGGTTGACACCCATGTGTTCAGGGTAAGTGCCCGGATTGGTCTTACCACCAATGCCAGCACACCGTTAACAACTGAAAAACAATTAATCAGCCATATACCCCCCGGGTACATACATAAAGCGCACCATTGGCTTATATTACACGGAAGATACATTTGTACAGCAAGAAGCCCCAAATGCAGCAGCTGTGGGCTACAGGCTGTCTGTAAATTTTATAACAACAATCTTAAAAAACGGAATAAAATTCAGGAATAATCGTTTAATTTGTACAAGTTTCCCCTTGTTACGGGGAAAGGAATGTTCACTCTCAAAGGAACCTAATACTGCATGAAAAGGACTACACTGCTTATAGTGGCAACATTATTGTTGACAGCAACCGGTAAAAAGGCCGCTGCCCAATATTATTTCTACGATGCCAATTCGTATAATAATCCCCTGATGTTTGAGTTCGGTGCCTCTGCAGGTATGATGAACTGTCTTACAGATATTGGTGGAAAGAAAGGTCTCGGGAAAAAATTCACCAAAGACATGAACCTGGGTAACACCCAGGTAAATGGAAGTCTTTACCTGATGGCAACCTACAAGGAAGCAGTGGCAGTGCGGCTCGAAGGTACTTTTGGATCAATAAAAGCTTATGACAGCATCCTGGTAAATGAAAAACTCACCAGCCAGGGCAGGTACCAGCGAAATCTCAGTTTCCGGAGTAAAATTTCCGAGGTGTCCCTTATTGCAGAATTTCACCCGCTTTTTATGTTCATTGACTGGTCGTTGAGAGATGACCAGGATCCACCCAGGTTGTCGCCATACCTCGCTGTGGGAGTTGGCTATTTTTCTTTTAACCCACAGGCAAAATCGAGAAGAGGTGATTATGTTGACCTGCAGCCATTGAGTACCGAAGGACAGGGCTTTGCCGAATATCCAGACCGGAAACCTTACAAGCTTTCGCAAATGAATATTCCATTGGGTGCCGGTATCCGGTATGAACTTTCTTCTTCTTTCAACCTTCGTGCAGAATTCCTGTATCGCAAGTTATCAACCGACTACCTCGATGATGTGAGCAGCCGGTATATCGATCCGCTTGTATTCAGCAATTATTTTTCAGGTACCACTTTGCAGGATGCATTGGACCTGGCAAGTAATCAAAGAACCAATACGGACCCGGCCAACAAGTACATCTTCAGGAAAACTGAAGGAGGCATCAGGGGTAATCCAAAAAACAACGACGCCTATTTCACTTTCAATATCAAGATCGGGTTTACCTTCGGAAGGGAAAACATCCGTTAATAACCTGGCTTGTTTACCTTATTACAGAGCACCTTCACAGGTGCTTTTTTTATGGTCGCTATTTATCTCTTTCCTTCCTCTTTTTAGAGCGCCTTGTAAAGGACAACACAATAAAAAACCGCTACCAGTTTAGGCAGCGGTTTCAGCATATTGAGATGCTATGATCTTACTTGTATTGTGGCATCAGGCCTTTTGCCAGTTCAGCCATTTTCTTAAGGCCATCGTCAGGCAGGTTTCCTTTCTTAAATTCTGCCAGTACTTCCGGAAGTTTGTTTTCCATTTCCATTAAAAAGTGTTCTTCAAAGGCTTTTACATTTTTAACAGCTACATCTTTCAACAAACCTTGTGTACCCAAATAAATGATCGCAACCTGCTTTTCCACCGGGAAAGGTGTGTACTGCGGTTGTTTCAACACTTCCACGTTCCTGGCACCTTTGTCGATTACATTTTTTGTAGCAGCATCCAGGTCGCCCCCGAATTTTGAGAAGGCTTCCAGCTCGCGGTACAAAGCCTGGTCGAGCTTGAGCGTACCAGCTACTTTTTTCATTGATTTGATCTGGGCATTACCTCCCACGCGGCTCACGCTGATACCCACGTTAATGGCCGGGCGGATACCGGAGTTAAAGAGGTTACCTTCCAAAAATATCTGTCCGTCAGTGATACTGATTACGTTGGTAGGAATATAGGCAGATACGTCACCAGCCTGTGTTTCAATTACCGGCAAAGCGGTTAATGATCCACCACCTTTTACGAGGTGTTTGATAGATTCCGGCAGGTCGTTCATCTGGCGGGCAATATCATCTCTTGAAATCACCTTCGCAGCTCTTTCAAGCAAACGGCTATGCAGGTAGAACACATCACCCGGGTAAGCTTCACGGCCTGGCGGGCGACGCAACAGCAAAGAAACTTCACGGTAAGCCACCGCCTGTTTTGACAGATCATCATAAATGATCAACGCAGGACGGCCGGTATCACGGAAGAACTCGCCAATTGATGCGCCGGCAAAGGGTGCATAGAACTGCAAAGGAGCAGGGTCAGATGCAGATGCCGCCACAATGGTGGTATAAGCCATCGCCCCGTTTTCTTCGAGGGTTTTCATGATACCCGCGATGGTGGAAGCTTTTTGACCAATTGCCACGTAAATACAATAAACAGGTTTACCTGCTGCGTAAAATTCTTTCTGGTTGATGATGGTGTCGATTGCGATGGCGGTTTTACCGGTTTGACGGTCACCGATGATCAACTCACGCTGACCACGACCAATCGGGATCATGGCGTCAATCGCTTTGATACCTGTTTGTAAAGGTTCTTTTACTGGCTCCCTGAAAATAACCCCCGGCGCTTTACGCTCCAGCGGCATTTCATACAATTCACCTTTAATAGGTCCTTTACCGTCGATCGGCTCACCAAGTGTGTTGATCACACGGCCGCACATTCCATCGCCCACTTTAATAGATGCGATCTTGTCGGTTCTTTTTACTTTATCACCTTCTTTGATCTCGCTGCTGTCGCCCATCAATACCACACCCACATTG
>CAYVLT010000086.1:0-1510 GCA_964452405.1 uncultured Ferruginibacter sp. | reverse complement strand
TTCCAGGTTAAGTGCAATGGCTTTTACGCCATTTTCAAATTCTACCAGCTCACCACTGCGTACATTGTTCAACCCGTACACACGGGCGATACCATCACCCACCTGCAATACAGTTCCCACTTCAGCTAAGCTGGCGCCTGCATTGAAGTTGCTAAGCTGCTGGCGGAGAATCGCCGAAATTTCATCTGGTTTAATATCTGCCATAAAATGTATGTTTAAAATTATTATCTGATTTTGTGGATATACTCGTTATCCATGAATTGCTTTTTAATGTCTTTCAGGTCACGCAGTATGCTTGCATCTACCATGGTGCCCGCCAGTTCAAGCACGAAGCCACCGATCAGTTCTTCATTCACCGATGTCTCCAATTCTATCTGCTGCATGGTGGTAGACGATTTGATCTTACCAACAATATCCTGCCTGATCTCCTCGCTCACTGGTGTTGCAGTAGTGAGTTTTACGCGGTAAATATTCCGGAGCTTATTAAACTGTTCAATAAAAGCATCTGCTATTTCGGGCATATTGCTCTCCCGGCCTTTTCGAACCAGTAAGCGGATGAAAGATGCGGTAACCTCGCTAACCCTGTTGGTAACAACGGAGTCGATGATCTTTTCTTTTGTACTCGGTTTAATGATCGGGCTGCGAAGCACGGCTGTAAAATCAGGATTGGTTTTACCCATAGCCTGCAGCATCTTCATATCGGTACATACAACATCTACCTGGTTCATTTCTGTGGCCAGATCCAGTAAACTTTTGGCGTACCTGCCTGCTAAACGTGGATTGTGCATTGGTAGTTGGAATTATCGGCTAAGCAGCAATGTTATTGTGCCCCACCTTTCCTGTTGAAATTAATTAAGTTTTGCTTCTTCAGCCAGTTGCTTGATATAAGCTTCCTGGTCGCTTTTGTTGGCCAGTTCACGGCGCAATACTTTTTCACTCACTTCGATCACCAGGTTACCCACCTGGTTCTTGAGGTCGGTAAGTGCCGCCATTTTCTGGTTGTTGATAGAGGCGTGTGCTTCAGCAATGATTTTGGCAGCCTGCACTTTTGCTTCCTCTTTCGCATCGTTGATGATCTTGTCCTTGATCTCTTTGGCCTCTTTCAGCAATACAGACCTTTCCTCACGTGCCTGTGCCAGGATGGCTTCATTATCATTTTTAAGCTGGGCCATTTCAAGTTTCACTTTTTCTGCAGTGGCAATTGAGTTGGCGATATTCGCTTCACGCTCACCCAAACCTTTTATAATGGCGGGCCAGGCAAATTTTTTGAGGATAAAAAACACCACTAAAAAAGCAAGCAGTGTCCAAACCAATAAACCTAAATCAGGTGTAAGTAATTGCATTTTTATATAATTAAAAATGTATGATAAATGCTGTAACCAGTTATTGCTTTAGCCGGAACAATTCAGTACCAGGCAACCCGCTTTGAACTCATCTCAGCGGAATTTTAAAATACTGCATCCTCCGCCCTGTGCTTTGGATGCAGTAATAAATTTTGCGCAGGTATTAC
>CAYVLT010000085.1:0-15436 GCA_964452405.1 uncultured Ferruginibacter sp. | reverse complement strand
AAAAAGCCAGTCCGCCTACCAACAGCCCGGCAGTCAGTACAATAACCCGGTAGCGCTGCAGCTTTTTTACAATTGCCTGTAATAATTCAGTTGAGTTCAAAACAAATGATTTAAAATTATTTCCTCAGTAACAGGTAAGTGATCACCAGCGGTATGGCGGCTGTAAAGCCCTGCACCACTGAGTTTCCAATATCTTTACCTTCCGGCCTTTCCGGCACTGTGATCACACAGCCTTCTTCTATCTTCGGGTAAAAATGCATGAAGAAGAAATTTTTGGTACGCTTGCTTTTTCCATTGGCGTAAGTAACAAATATTCTTTTTCTCCAGGGGCGGATACCGAAACCACCGGCTTTATCAATATAACTGCTCAGCCTGGTATCATCTTTATCAAAAGCAATCTTCAACGGTGATTGTACCCTACCCTGCACCGTTATGAACGGGTTTGTTTCTGGAATATAGATGATGTCGTTATCCTGCAGCACGATGTCGTACTTGCTCCCTTTATTTTTCATGGCAGCCTGCAGGTCGATGCTGATTGGTTGATCAAGATTGTTTACCAGGTTGGTTTCATCCACGCCCATCAGTTTACCCGTGGAATCTTTTTTAGGTTTTGAAAACAGGTGATCTCTTACATAATCGTTTTTCTTCCGGTAAAGCATGGCGCCTTTCAGGTTTGCATTATCGAGTATGCCGCCGGCTCTTTCTATGTAGCTCGAAAGGCGCTCATATTTATCCAGCCGCGGATAAGCGCCCTGGTATTTCACCAGCCCCACTATCTGCACATTCTCCTGCAATGAGAAACTCGGATTTTTTCTTACATGCACCTGGTCGTAAGGACGGAGGATCACTTTTGCTGCTTCAGAATCCAGTTCAAGACTTGAGCTGATATTGTAAGAACGCACTACAGTGCGGGTAGGTTTTAATCCCTGCATGGCAGAATCCATATCTACGATGCTGGCGATTTCGAGTCGGCCAAATTCGGCGGAAGGTTTCAATCCGCCGGAGAGGTAGATCAGGTCCTGCAGCGACATGCCGCCATATTTTTTCACCTTCCCTTCCTTCCTCACTTCTCCATCAATGAACACAAACTGCTGCTCCCCAAATTCACTCGTGCTGAACAATTGTATCATATCATTCGGTTGCAGCAACACGTTGTTGGCGCTTCCGGCATTGTCGGTTCCATAATCAGTCAGGTTCACTTCAAGTTTATCCGATTTGATATTGGTGGAATCGCCTGCACCACGGAAAATATAGGCCCTCGGCAGGTAGGTACTTGAAGTGATACCGCCGGCCCTGTTAATGATATCAAAGAGCCGGTCGTTGTGGCGTAACTCATACACGCCCGGGTAAGCCACCGCACCATTGAGTTCCACCTTATTTACAATGCCCGATTTTACCACTTCCACTTTTATAATATCGCCATCTGCCAGTTCAAAATCCTGGTCCTTCATTTTCAGAATAGCAGTGGCATTCACATCATGTATCACCTGGCGTTCGTCTTCGGAACGAATGATCTTTACTGCAGAAGAATATGCATCGGATGTAAAGCCTCCCGAATACTGAATGAGGGCACGCATGCCTTCACTTGTTTTTAACTGGTAAAACATCGGCCTTTTAAACTGGCCCGTGGCAAGCACTTTTTTCTGTGCGAAGGTTACCACGATAAAATCATTGTTCTGCAAATACACTCTTTTGCCGATATCGCCGCTGTTGAGGTATTTGTACACGTCAAGCACTTCAATCACTTTACCATTTCTTTTCACGAGTATCTCCCGCAGGTTTCCATATTCAGTAATGCCGCCGGCCAAACCAATGGCATTGTAAGCATTTGAAAAGGCAGATAAAATTTTCGGACCAGGGTTCATTACTTCGCCCACCACGTTCACATTGATGGTTCGCGGTTGGCCGAGGGTAACCTGGATATTTGTACCCGCCGGCACCATGGTGCTGAACCTTGAAATGATGATCTGTTGGGCATTTTCAAATGTAAGTCCCTGCACGGTGATCTTACCAAGGCCGGAAGGAAAAATAGCGCCGTCTCTTGCCACGATATAATCTTCCTGGTACTCACCACCGCCCCACAATGACACAATGATATGATCGCCAACGCCGATGGGATAATCAGGCGGAGGGATCGATAACTCAGAAATATCGTTCATGGCTGAATTCTGGAAAATATTGGCGCCGTAGGTATCGTCGGGTTTGTAATAAGCACGCTTCAGGTTATCGCCAAGGGTGCTGTCTTTTTCGAGCTTTTTATTTTCGAGGCGTTTAATGATCTCGGGGTTCACTTTATTCTTGTCTTCCCCGGTATTTTTTTTCTGCTGGTTATTGTCTTTGAAGAAACTTTCAAAACCGCTCTTGGTCATTGAAGTGGGATTAATGGAACCCGGCACCATTTCGTTGAGTTGCTGCACAGGTGTTTGGGCAGACAGGCCTTGTACCAATACTGTTAGGAGGCACAACAATAAGTTGATTTTTCTTGTCAGGATCAATTGGATAGTCTGCATGCTGTTTCGCTGTATTGGTAAATTTTTCGCCTTAGCAGTTTTCAATCAATGGGCAGGGATGTGGGAAAATGATTGAACAACAGTTAGTTTCGTCAGCTTCCCGTAAATAAACTAAGGATTTGTACTACTAAACGATGGATTCAGCATTTTATTTTGGAGACTTTCCGTTTTTTGGAAAATAAATCAGGGAAGAGACCTTGGGGGAAAATTGTATTACAGAAAAATTGTATGGTTAAACGGGTAAAATCAGCCGGCCAGGGGGTGTTGCAGCGCCGCCTGGAAATCATTCCAAATTTCCTCCACGATGGCTGCCGCCGGTTTTATTTCATTGATGAGGGCGCTCACCTGCCCTATTTCCAGCTCGCCTTCGCTGAGGTCGCCCTCGAACATACCTTTTTTGGATCGGCCACGGCCCAGCAAGGCCTGCAGTTCCTCCACAGAAGCACCACTGAGTTCAGCAGCCTGCACCGCCTCGAAAAATTTATTCTTTACCAGTCGTACCGGTGTCAGTTTTTTCAATGCCAGGTGGGTGTCTCCTTCTTTGGCATTGATCACAGCTTCCTTGAACTGTTGGTGCGACGAAGCTTCTTCACTGGCAACAAAACGGCTGCCTACCTGCACGCCTTCGGCGCCCAAAACCATGGCTGCCAGCATTTGCCTGCCGGTGGCGATACCCCCTGCCGCGATCACCGGGATGGAAACGGCTTTTCGAACTGCCGGTATCAATACCATGGTGGTGGTTTCTTCCCGTCCATTATGTCCGCCCGCTTCAAATCCTTCCGCCACCACCGCATCGCAACCCGCTTCCTGTGCTTTCAATGCAAACTTGCTGCTGCTTACCACATGTACCACTTTAATACCCTCCGCCTGCAGCGTTGCCGTCCAGGTTTTAGGGTTGCCCGCAGACGAAAATACTACCGGCACTTTTTCTTCTATAATGATCCTGATATGCTCTTCGATATTCGGGTATAACAGCGGAACGTTTACTGCAAACGGGTTATTGGTGGCCTGCCTGCATTTACGGATATGATCCCGCAATACATCCGGGTACATGCTGCCGCTGCCGATGATACCCAGTGCGCCGGCATTACTAACGGCACTGGCTAAACGCCAACCACTGGCCCAGATCATACCGGCCTGTATGATGGGGTATTGAATATTGAATAATGAAGTGATCCTGTTGTTCAAGCAAACAAAATTGATGGATGATTTTCCGCGATCCGGGAGTACCCGGTTACAACGTTAGCCAAGGTCAATATCAGTATCGTCGCCGATATTCAGTGAGCGGGTTTCTCCTTTAATACCTGTGTCGCTGCCGATCAGCGATTCATCAAGTACCACATCGTACAACTTGGAATAAGAACCTACGATCGATTCTTTGATGATGGTGTAGTTGAGCACAGTATGTTCCCCGATGGATACATTGGGGCCGATCACTGAATTTCTTACATCGCAACCTTCGCCGATGCTTACCGGTGGTATGATAATGGTATTCTCAAACTTTTCCTGTCCGTGTACAATGCCCCCGAATTTTTTCAGCATGGTGGCGTTGGATTCGAGTAAGGTCTCTTTTCGTCCACAGTCGAACCAGTTCTGCACTTTAAAGTACCTGAACTTGGCCCCCTGCTGTATCATGCACTCAAGCGCATCTGTAAGCGTAAATTCTTCGTTGGTTTTTTCGCCGTGCTCAATGATCTTTTTGATACAGGAAAAAAGCACACTGGTTTCCCTGATCTTATAGATACCTACCAATGCAAGGTTGCTTTTAGGAATGGCGGGCTTTTCCACCATGCGGGTAATGTATCCCTCGTCGTCCACTTCAGCCACACCAAAGTTGCGGGGGTCATCCACCTTTTTAACGCCGAGCATGGAGTAGGGTGATTCCAGTACTTCCTTCAGGTTATAGTCGGCGATGGTATCTCCCAGCACGATCAATACTTCTTCATCCCGCGTTACAATCTGCTTGGTAAGATCGATGGCATAGCCGGTACCGTTACGTTCGTTCTGGTAAACAAAATAATTATTGAGGTGGGGATATTTCGCTTTGATGTAATCCTGGATCTTGTCGCCAAGGTAGCCTACAATAAAGATGAAATCGGTTACGCCTGCTTCGTGTAACTGATCCACGATAATGCTCAGGATGGTTTTTCCCGCCAGCGGTATTAACGCTTTTGGTTGTGTATAGGTATGTGGTCGTAGCTTGGTGCCGGCACCGGCTACTGGTATGATTGCCTTCATTTTTTAATAATTACCTGCCAGTTGGGCGGGTATTTTATTGAATATAAAAACGCTGGTTTCAAAAACGGAGTGTGAAAGTAGTGATTTTTGTGTAAACGTTACATGATTAGCGGCACCGCAAATATTATATAACGGCTGCGGCAGACCGGAGACCACGGTTAGTACAACTGTTCATCGAAGGGTGCCGGTTCCGGCAAGGTTTGGCGGTTGAGCAGGAACTTGTTTTTCCAGGCTACAAGGGCGGCCACTGCAGTCATAAAGATCAAAAGGGATAAGCCTTTTGAAAGATTGGAATGTTCTGAAATAAATCCAATGAGCGACGGGCCGGCTAAAAAACCCATCAGTCCGCCGGTGGTGACCATTGCAAAACCCTGCACCCTGCTGAGGCCGGGAATATTGGCGGATGCCCTGAACAATACCGGCACAATGCCGGAACAACCAAAGCCGATGATAACATAACCAATGATCGCCACCCCGGCTACGGGCGCCAATACCACAATTAAAAATCCGGTGGCAGCAAGCAGGCATCCACCGATCACGGTGTTTTTGTTCCCTGCTTTCGACACGAGCACATCACCATTGAGTCTTCCGATCGTCATGGCTACGGAAAATCCTGCGTAACCCAGGCTCACCAGTGCTTTGGGCGTATTTAAAACTTCTTTGAAATAGATAGCGCTCCAGTCGGCCACACAACCCTCTGCCATAAAGATCACCATGCAGATGAATGCAATCCCGAGTACACTGAGGGAAGGCAGTTGCAACCCTGAACCGGAATGAATGATCTCCCTGTTGGCCAGCAGGTAAGGTCGGCAGGCGATGATCAATGCAATGATCGCAGTTGCCATCAACACGATCTGCCATCCCGAACTCAGGTGTAACATAAACAAGATGGCGGCGATACCGGCACTTACGGCGCCTCCCATGCTATACATGGCATGACAGGTACTCATGAGCAGGCGGTTGTGGCGTTGTTCCAATATACTGACTGTTGCATTCACCGACACACCGTTTAAAAAACTGGTGAGACCAAAACAATACAGGCAAATCCAGAACATCCAGCGGTTGACCGCATTTACCTCCAGCGCCATGATCACGCACAAACTGATATATCCACCCAGCATCCATTTACCCACCTGTATTTTACTGAAGATTTTTGTAGAGAGGAAAACGCCGGTGATGGCACCCAGCGGCGACAACAGCAACGACAAACCCAGGCTCCCATCCGTAAATCCCATCCGCTCCTTGATGCCCGGGATGGCTGCCACCCAGGTACCAAACAACAGGCTGTTTACAGAAAGTAAGAAGCCGAGTACAAAAGCCGGTTTAAACCTGGCAAAAGAGAGAAAGTTTTTTAGCAACACCTGTCAAATGTAAAATATTGTAATCATTAAATGCAACAGTAACTGCGCTGCCTGCAGCAAGTACCGGTTCACCGGCCTTTCCTAAACATGGCTTCCCGGGAACAGAAATTGTTGGGCAAAACTGTCCCTTCATGGTTTACTGAAACAATCATCCAAACCAGTGATTATATTTTTTTAAACAACTTATCAATCTCTTTGTGCTGGCAGGCAACAGCAGCGGGAGTTACAAAAAACCTTAGCGTTGAAACCTGTATATTTGTGCCCTCAAAATAACTTCATGCTAAGAGACCAGTCTGTTTTTGATATCATCCAAAAAGAATTACAACGCCAGCGCCATGGCATAGAGCTCATCGCCTCGGAAAATTTTACTTCCCTGCAGGTAATGCAGGCCTGCGGCAGTGTGATGACGAACAAGTATGCTGAAGGGTACCCGGGCCGGCGCTATTATGCAGGTTGCGAATTCGTAGATCAAACAGAGCAACTGGCGATTGACCGTATCAAGGCAATTTTCAACTGTGAATATGCCAATGTGCAGCCTCATAGCGGGGCGCAGGCCAATGCAGCCATTACGCTTGCTGTTTTAAAGCCGGGTGATAAAATTTTAGGACTCGACCTGAGCATGGGTGGTCATCTTACCCATGGCAGCCCGGTAAACTATTCGGGCAAATTATACGAAGCCCATTTTTACGGTGTGGTGAAAGAAACCGGGCTGGTGGATTATGAAATGCTGGAACAGAAAGCCAGGGAGCTGAAACCAAAACTGATTTTTTGTGGTGCCAGTGCGTATAGCCGCGACTGGGATTATGCCCGCATCAGGAAGGTGGCCGACGAAGTGGGTGCTTTTGTGCAATGCGACATGGCCCACCCGGCCGGACTGATTGCGAAAGGATTGTTGAGTTCCCCTTTTGAACATTGTCATTTTGTTACCAGCACCACGCATAAAACACTTCGCGGACCAAGGGGTGGCATCATCCTGATGAAAAAGGATTTTGACAATCCATTTGGCTTAAAGGATGTAAAAGGAAATACCAGGCCGATGAGTAACCTGCTTGATATGGCGGTATTTCCCGGTATCCAGGGCGGTCCGTTGCAGCACATTATTGCAGGCAAGGCCGTTGCATTTGGAGAGATACTCACAGATGAATTTTCGGCCTACGCAAAACAGGTGGTGGCCAACGCACAGGCAATGGCAAGGGCCTTTGTTGAAAAAGGTTACCACCTCATCAGCGACGGCACAGACAACCACCTGATGCTGATCGACCTGCGCAATAAAGACATCAGTGGTAAAAAAGCGGAACAGGCGCTGGTGAAAGCAGATATCACGTTAAACAAGAACATGGTTCCGTTTGATGACAAAAGTGCGTTTATCACTTCGGGTATCCGCATCGGCACTCCCGCCATTACTACAAGAGGCCTAACGGAAACGCATATGCAATTTGTGGTGGATGCCGTGGACACCGTGTTGATGAATGCTGAAAATGAAGATACGATCAGCAAAGTACGCGGCCAGGTAAATGAGTTCATGAGCCAGTTTTCGTTATATCCTGAACTGGGTTAGGCACCGTTTGATAATTACGTACCCGGATCAATCAACGGATAAAAAAACAGATTATGTTACAACGTATACAAACTGTGTGGCTGCTATTGGCAGGTATCCTGGCATTGCTCACACTTAAAATGCCTTATTACGCAGGAATAAAAGATCCTGCCGTGGCGTATAACGAATTAACAGCACTCAATGCCGGCGTGCCCATTTTACTGGTGACCATTACGGTAGCCGTGGTGGCATTTGTTTGTATAGGGTTGTATAAAAACCGCACTACACAGCTTCGGCTTTGCGTGGTGGGTATCCTGGCAGAAACCAGCCTGGTATTTTTATATTTCCGGAAAATAAGCCTGTTCACAGAAGGCACTTATGCACTTACTTCCATCCTTCACCTGGGTGTGATATTATTGTTTGTGCTGGCTGCCAGGGCCATCAATAAAGATGAAAAGCTGATCAGGGAAAGCGACCGGTTACGCTGATATTATAATAGAAAAAATACCAGGCCTGTCCATTCTTTTAACAGCTCTATGATCCGCCGTTCGCATTTTTTAAATAATATTGTGCGATCAATTTAGTACCCTTCTCTCAAAACTTCCCCCTGCCATTATTTCTAATCATCCACCGGTGCTTTGTGCACCCGGGAGGAGTTGTATCATTCTTAAAAAATATTTATGAAGAAAGTTTACCTGTGCCTGTTAACCCTTGCGGCCGGCCTTTGCCAGGCCAATGCCCAGCTCACGCTCAGCACGCAGTTTATCAATCCCTGCGGCGGCGATGAGCACAATGAATTCATCGTTGCCAAAACCGGTACGAACGCAGTGAATATTGCCGATGTTTGTTTTGGATCGTACAATCCTTCATCCAATTCAAATGGCGTTGGCGGCACGCCGGTGGTGAATTACAATTATTGGTGGAGAGGAACCAATGCCGTGTCAACACCATATCCCACTTTTTCTGATTTCCCAGGTGAACGATGCGACAGCGGCCTTAGTTGTTATGGTTTCAGGTATCCTTCCATCCCGGCAGACGACGTGGATATCACAACACTCATCAACCAGTTAAATACAATTGCAGGGTGCAATGTTTTTATTCCCGTTCCGGCGAATGATATCATACCGGCTAACAGCAACGTGATATTTTTCCTCGGAGCAGGATACAGGAACAATAACGGGCTTTGTGGTTTTGACAATGCAGCCACCAATCTCAATTTCAGTAATCACTGCAGCAGCGGGTCACCGGTAGCCACTTATTATGCAGTGTTTGGTACCGGCAGCGGTGCTGGTGCCAACTGCAGTAATACTTCAGGTGGCTATTTTTCCAACAGCAGTCGACGGATCAGCACCCTTCATACCTACCTGGGTGGAGATACCTTGCAGGCAACCAACTATAGTTATTCATTCCAGGATTACGACCCCGGATCAGCATCCGGTTCTACAAATGCAGGCATCATTGTACCCAACGGTTCAGGTGGCACCACCTGGATCAATAACCAGGGATGCGTACCTGCTCCCAATACGGTACTGGCCATCCGGCTGGATTATTTTACCGGTGTGTTGAAAGATAAAAAGGGACTGTTGAAGTGGCGGAGCAGTTTTGAAGAAAATATCCACGATTTCATACTTCAGAAATCATTTAACTCCCGCAACTTCTTCGACTACACCAGCATCAGCCCAAAAAATATTTCAGGTTCAGAATACAGTATTGTTGATGAATCGCTGGCAACAGGAAATAACTTTTACCGGCTTAAAATAAAAAACCTGGATGGCACTACAGATTTCTCGCCCATCGTAAAGATCAACTTTGCCAAGGGAAGTCCGGCTAACTGGTTCGTGTATCCTAACCCGGCGGAAGGCACAGATGCTTCGTTGGTTTACCAGGCCACTACATCAAAAAATATCAGCCTTCGGGTTACGGATATTGCAGGCCGTACCCTGTATGCAAGCAGTTATACCATTGTGCCGGGCAATAACAAGATCAATATTCCCTCGCAGCACCTGGGCGCCGGTATGTACATGATCACAATTTTCAGTCAAGGCCGGCAGGAAACAACCGCATTCATAAAAAAATAATAACCCCTTATTGAAAAACAGGCAGTCGTCATTACAATGACGGCTGTTTTTTTGCGCAAAAAAGGCTGCAGCAGGTGCCGCAGCCGCTGAATGCTAACGTTTAGGAATAAACGCAATAAGTATTCTTATTCTTACCAGCAGTTTTGCCAGGTGGTGCCGTCGTACACCCTGAGTTTGTTAAGGATGCCATCGAAATAAATATCGCCCCGGGCCGGGTTTGACGGCGCAGTGTCCCGGGGCTCAAGTCGTAATACATCTTTTACATGCAGGCTTCTTTGCGGGTTATTGGTGCCGATACCCACATTTGATTCAGCCAAATTCTCCACCATTACATCATCTACCAGCAATAAGAATTTATCGTTTGAGTTATTCCGGAAGCCAATCCTTACAGTTTGCCCGGCAAAGTTGTTCAGGCTTACTTCATGATGCGTCCAGGCAGTGTCTTCGGCAGGCGTTGAAAACAATACCGTTGAGTTGGTAACCTGGTTACCAATGGCACCATTACCACCACTTGGTTCGTTGGGCGAAACCATGATCCTCACTTCATAGCCGTCTTTGAAGTCAACGTCGTAGGCTACTGCACGCCAGCTTAGTTTTAAGTTGTTGCCCGTTAAAGTGATTTGCGGCGTCCACATCCAGTCGTCAGCAGTGCCGGCAGGTGAATACCACGACGTGGAAAAAGCAGCGGAATCGCCCGGGTTGAATTTAAAATCCTCTCTTCTTTCCCAAGCATCATTCACATAGGCTACTGACGGATCGGGAGAAAAATTATCAGAATTCATGAGTAACCACCCTGCAGGAAATGCGTAAGTACCTGCTCCTCCCGCAGTGGAACCCGGTATACCGTCAAAGTCTTCGCTGAACAAAACCTGTGCGTTGGAGGAGATACAAAAAAATACACAAATCATTAATTGTACTGCTGATTTCATAACTAAAGTTGGGCTTTAAAAAGGGTTCAGCAATATACAGCATGAAGTTTAACTGCGGCAGAAAACAGTATTTATTTTTATGGATGGCAGCGGGCAACTTACAAAGTATCAATGCCGGCAGATGCTGGATATTTTTTTCCTTACTTTTAAAAAAATATGGTGCCGGGTCCACGAAAATACAGGTTGTAGAAGCCGGCACGGTGATGAACGGGCACTATAAAAACTTTCCTGTATAACTTTCCTTACATTTTTTGAGGTCGGATGGCTTTCCGGCAAATACAAGGTCGCCACCAGCATCGCCCGCTTCTGGGCCCAGGTCAATCACCCAATCCGCACTCCTTATCACATCAGTATTGTGTTCAATCACCAGGATGCTGTGCCCCTGCTCGATCAGTGCATTAAAGGAGGCTAACAGTTTTTTGATGTCATGAAAATGCAATCCCGTAGTTGGCTCATCAAAAATAAAAAGAATGTGACCATTGCTTTTTCCTTTGCCGAGAAAGGAAGCAAGCTTTACCCGTTGTGCTTCACCACCGGATAATGTGTTGCTCGACTGTCCGAGTTTCACATAACCCAGCCCCACGTCGCTCAGTGGTTGTATCTTCTTCGCCACGTCTGGTTCATCGGCAAAAAACTCAATCGCTTCATCCACGCTCATCTCCAGTACATGATAAATACTTTTTTCCCGGTAGGTTACTTCAAGCACTTCTTCCTTAAACTTTTTTCCGCCGCAAACTTCGCAGGTCAGGTGTACATCTGCCAGGAATTGCATTTCCACCACCTGTTCTCCTTCCCCGCTGCAGGCATCACATCTTCCTCCTTCCACATTAAAAGAAAAATGTTTGGGCATAAATCCCCTGATCTTACTCATGGGTTGTTTGCTGAACAATTCCCTTATTTCATCATAGGCTTTTATATAAGTAACCGGGTTACTGCGGGACGATTTGCCGATCGGGTTTTGATCAACCATTTCAATTTGTGCAAGGGCATCCACATCACCGGTAATGGCTTTATGAATCCCTGCTTTATCAACCCCTTCCCCTTTCATCTTTTGCAGGGCTGGATACAATATTTGTTTCACCAACGTGGTTTTACCACTTCCACTTACGCCGCTCACCACGCAGAGCAGGTTAAGCGGAAATTCCACGTCAATATTTTTAAGATTATTCTGTCTTGCTCCTTTAACCGTAATGCTCCGTTTCCATTTACGGGTACCGGCAGGAGGCTCAATCGATAATACTCCTGATAAATATTTACCGGTAAGGCTTTTTGGATGAGCGATGATTTCTTCGTAATTGCCTGCTGCCACCACTTCACCGCCGAGGTGACTGGCGAGCGGACCCATATCGATGATGTGATCTGCTTCCCGCATCATCATTTCGTCATGCTCCACCACCACCACCGTATTCCCGAGGTCCCGCAGCTCTTTTAGTACGGCGATCAATCTTTCCGTATCGCGGCTGTGCAAACCGATGGAAGGTTCATCCAATATGTACAATGAATTGGTGAGGTTGCTGCCGAGGCTCCTGGTTAACTGGATGCGCTGACTTTCGCCACCACTCAATGAATTAGCCAGCCTGTTGAGGGTAAGGTATCCAAGGCCAACGTCTATCAATGTTTTGATGCGGTGATTCACTTCCAGCAAAATCCTTTTTGCCACCTGCTCATCAAATTCACTAAGGTTTAGTTGTTGAAACCATTGCTGCAATTCCTTCACCGGCATGGCACACAGTTCACCAATGTGCTTATCGCCCACTTTTACATACAATGCTTCCGGCCGTAAACGGTAGCCTTTACAGGCAGTACACTGTGTTCTTCCCCGGTACCGGCTCAGCAATACCCTGTACTGCACTTTATACAGGTTCTGCTCCACTTCTTTAAAAAAATCATGAATTCCATTTACGCCGTTGCTGCCATCCCAGAGTTGCTGCAATTGTTTTCCGGTGAGGTCGATGATGGGCTTATGAATGGGGAAATCAAAATATTTGGCACCTTTAATAAACTGTTCCCGCCACCAGCCAAGCTTCTCTCCTTTCCAGGGCGCCACCGCACCTTCGTATACACTTAACTGTTTGTTTGGTATTACCAGGTCTTCATCAATACCAAGTATCTGCGAAAAACCTTCGCAAACCGGGCAGGCACCATAGGGATTGTTGAAAGAAAAAAGATTGGGAACCGGTTCTTCGAACTGTATTCCATCCAGTTCAAATTTATTACTGAAGTGTACAATGTCTTTACCGTTTACTTCCAGCAGCATTTCACCTTCACCTTCGTAAAAAGCAGTGGCAACAGAATCAGACATGCGGTGAATATCATCTTCATCAAATTCTTTTGTCACCAGGCGGTCCACCAGTAAAAACAATGATTTGGGGATTTTCTTTTCATCAAGTTCCAGCAACTCTTCTATCCGCATGGGTTCCAGCGCAGCGCCCGGGGTTGCCGCCACCGCCACTCTTGAAAAACCTTTTTGTAACAGAATATTCAGTTCTTCTTTGTTGTTTCTTTTGGCGTGTTTTTTAAAAGGAACAACAACCAGGATTTTATTGTGCAGTGGTAATAACTTTATCGCTTTGATAACATCAGAAACATCATCTTTCTTCACTTCCCTGCCACTTACCGGCGAAATAGTTTTCCCCACACGTGCATACAACAGGCGGAGGTAATCGTAAATCTCCGTCATGCTGCCAACAGTACTACGTGGTGTACGCGTAATAACCTTTTGTTCAATTGCGATAGCCGGGCACAAGCCTTTGATATAATCCACATCGGGTTTGTTCATCCGCTGCATGAACTGGCGGGCATAAGCACTAAGGCTTTCTGCGTAGCGGCGTTGCCCTTCGGCAAAGAGTGTATCAATGGTAAGCGACGACTTACCGGAGCCTGAAACCCCTGTTACCACTACCAGTTTGTTCCGTGGAATGCTTACTGTAACGTTCCTGAGATTGTGTACCCTTGCACCTTTTATAAAAATATCGCCTGCTGTTGCAGCCGATGCCGCTGTTTTGGTTTTTGCAACTGATTTTACTGCCATAATTATAACTACAAATTTATCTGTACCAGTGTTTGAAACACAAAAAAGAAAAAAATATTCGTAAAACTACGATAGCTGCATTCGTAGAACCTGCAAAATGCAGAGTACTTCTGCCCGATTTTAGCTGTAACAGCAAAAAAACGTTAAAAAAAATTTGGAGCCACACAATTTCCTTCTACTTTAGCACTACCAATATCTGATACACGTGAAAAGCCGGTCGCACTTCTAAAAGCTCCCACGCTTCTGAAAGCTTCTCAGCTTATTTCCCAGGTTCTCTTATTGGCATTTATCCAAATCTATAACAAACCAAAAACCTCCTATTTATGAAAAGCCTGTCAAGCCTAACAGACCAGCAATTAGTACACATGTATGTTGAAGGAAACGCTGATGCTTTATCCACGCTCGTTTCCCGTTACAAAGACAAGATCTACACTTCTATTTACTTGCTAGTGAAAGACAAGTACCTTGCCGAAGATCTTTTCCAGGATGTTTTTATCCGCATCATCGACACACTGAATGGCGGACGTTATACTGATGAAGGAAAATTTCTGCCATGGGCTTTAAGGATCGCTCACAATATGTGCGTGGATCATTTCAGGAAAGTTAAACGCAGCCCGAGCATCAAAACCAGCGACGACCGCGACATTTTTGAAGTGCTGAATTTCAATGAAGCCAGCCCTGAACAAAAAATGATGCAGAGCCAGAGCCACGACCGCGTACGCAAAATGATCGACATGCTTCCTGAAGACCAACGTGAAGTGATCATTCTCCGCCACTATGCCGACCTCAGCTTTAAAGAAATTGCTGAACTCACCAAATGCAGCATCAACACAGCTTTGGGAAGAATGCGCTATGGCCTTATCAACATGCGTAAAATGATGGTGGAAAAACAAATTGCACTTTAATCACACTAAAATCATTTACATCCAATACAAATTCTACCTGTAAAAACACAAAAAATATCACTGTAACCCCTCATAACGTTAAACCCTCCGGCCATTGCTGGAGGGTTTTTGTTTGAAAGCTCACCAGGTATTTTTTAGCCGGCATTTTATCGCTTCTCAAAAGCAGTGGCGACGCTCCGTTCATCCGGGCTGCATCACTCAACTTTTCCATCAGGGCTTTTTCTCAAATGCCTCCAGGCCGCATTGCAACCAGCCGGCAAACTCAACAGGGTCGGGTGTATAGTACTTGGTTTTCGTTAAAGCAATTTCATCTGCATTAATGATCGCATATTGCGGCTGCGAAGTAGCATAAAAATTTTCCGTTTGAAATGTGGCCCACCGATCTCCCACTGTAACAATACTTTTATTATTGCCCCCGGAAGTTTTATACAGCAGTTGCTCTGTTGGGGGCAACTTGGTTTTTTCATCCACGTACAATGATACCACCACAAATTTTTCCCGCATCAAACTATCCACTTCCCGGTTTGTCCATACCTTTTCTTCCATCCGCCTGCAATTCACACAGGCCCACCCGGTAAAGTCGATCAATAAAGGTTTGTGTTCAGCCTTTGCACGCGCCAATGCTTTTTCATATTCATTGTGCATGGGCTTTATGCCCTCCGTAATCAGCACATGATGTTTATAAACACTGTAAGAGAGCGGTGGCGGAAACCCGCTCAGCAACCCGAGCGTGGCCATACGGCTGTTGGTGACACCCGGCACCAGGTACAGCGTGGTGGCCCCAAACAAAATAATGAAGAGTATCCTTGTAACAGAAAATTTTTTAACCGGTGTACGATGACCGATG
>CAYVLT010000084.1:0-15602 GCA_964452405.1 uncultured Ferruginibacter sp. | reverse complement strand
CTGCAACAGTTGCGACATATCGCTGGTGAAATATTTTTTTGTTTCTGCTATATTAATATTACTGATCGCTCCCGTAAGATCTTTTTTACGTTGTGTACCATAACCAACCACCACTACTTCGTCAAGGTCACCGGTTGAACCTTCCAGCACAAGGGGTGCGGTGCCGAGTTTGGATACTGCCACTTCACGGTTGCTGTAGCCGATGATTGAAAAAACCAATACGTCCTTAGGACCAGCAGCAATGGAAAAACTACCGTTGTCGGCAGTGCTCGTTCCTAGCGAACTACCTTTTACCAGAACGGAAACGCCCTTAAGCGGTGCGCCTTTGCTGTCAGTCACTGTTCCCGTTACCAGCGACTGTGCGAACAGAAAATTTGAAAAAAGCAGTCCAAAGAAAACAATCGCCATACTGATCACTTTCTTTGATAAGAAGGAATTTTTCCTTTTCATAAAAAATGGTTTTGGTTTTTTAATAAGCGTCATTTATACAATTATTATTTTTCGTAAAAAAAATTCAGTTCCGGGGGTACAGTTTATGTACAGGTTTTATTTTTTCGGCTGCGAAAAGGTTATTTACCTGTTCAGGCACATAAAAAGCACCGGTTGAAAAAAATGCGCTGTTTGTCGAAACACAACATGAACCACCTGGCACAATAGGAAGAATGTATTGAAATGAAGCGGTAGAATGGCTGGCTGTAAATACACCTGGCTGCGGGTTGCAGGCCGGCCTTACAAATTTCATATAGCTTGTAAACTTCAACATTCAGCAATCGTTTTCGGTAGCAATCGGTAGAAAGAAGACAGGGCGCTTCAATCGTTGATGAAACGAAAATACACTTTATTCTGAATAATTGTCATTTCAACAATTATTTTTTAAAAAATATTTTTTTCCCCTAAATTTACCTCTATATAACTTTACGCCAGGCAACAAAACTTCGATTCGCCGTATGACCAAGTACCAGAAACAAACCCGTTTGCTAGCCGCCGTTGACTGCATCATATTCGGTTTCGACGGGCAGAAACTGAACCTGTTATTGATCCAGCGTGCATTTGAGCCGGAAAAGGATAACTGGAGCCTGATGGGCGGATTTATCCAGCCCAACGAAAGTTCTGATGAAGCGGCCACCAGGATATTAAAAAAACTAACAGGCCTCGAAGGCGTTTACCTCGAACAGTTGCATGCGTTTACTGAACCGGCCAGGGACCCGATCGAAAGAACGATCTCCATCGCATACTTCGCCCTTATTGACAGTCACCTTTACGAAAAACAGATCAGCGATGAATATCATCCCGAATGGTTCCCGCTCGACCAGATACCCGACCTGATATTTGACCACCAGAAAATGGTGGCCATGGCAAAAGAAAACCTGCGCTACAAAGCAGCGCTTCACCCAATTTTATTTGAATTGTTGCCGGCTAAATTTACGCTGCCGCTGTTGCAGAGCTTATTTGAAGATGTATATGAGTCAAGCTTCGACAAACGAAATTTCAGCAGGAAGGTAATGTCGACCGGCTTGCTCCTGAAACAAAAAGAGAAAGACAAAGGGAGTTCAAAAAAAGGAGCCTTCTATTACAAGCTCGATAAAAAACACTACAAAAAGAACTTTCACAAGTTTCAGCATTTTATTCCAAATCCTAACCGCACCTTGTAATCCTGTGTATACTGTTGCTGAATAAACCGGCTCCGCAAAAGAACATCCCTGGGTTAATATAAAGATCGCAGAATGCCTTTTTCCAGCCCACGCAATTCGGCCAGTCCACGCAGGCGCCCGATGGCTGAATAACCGGGGTTCGTTTTCTTTACCAGGTCGTCCAGCATCTGGTGACCATGGTCTGGTCGCATTGGGATCGATATTTTTCTCCGCTGCATAATATCCACAATTTCTTTTACTACCGCAAACATGTCAACATCACCTTCGAGGTGATTGTCTTCATAAAAATCGCCCCATTCATTCCGTTTGGTACTGCGCAGGTGAATGAAATGAATGCGATCGCCAAACTGTTGTACCATGGCGGGCAAATCATTGTCGGGCCGTACACCGAAGGAGCCGGTACAGAAACAAAGTCCGTTACTAAAAGAAGGTACAGCATTTATTAAAGCAGCCACATCAGCAACAGTACTTACAACCCTCGGCAAACCGAGCAAAGGATAAGGCGGATCATCAGGGTGGATCACCATTTTAATATTGCACTCTTCTGCCACCGGCATCATGAACTGGAGAAATGCAACCAGGTTAGCCCGTAATGCTGCGGCATCAATACTGTCATAAGCATCCAGCGCCTGTTGAAATTGTTCAATGGTAAAACTTTCTTCGCTGCCCGGTAATCCCTTGATCATATTTTGCTGCAACAATAATTTTTCGCTGTCATCCATGCCGGCAAAACGTTTCGTTGCCCTCTCCATTTCTTCCGGCGTGTAGTCATTCGCTGCATTTTTTCTTTTGAGCATAAATACATCAAAAGCAATAACAGCTGCACGTTCAAACAGGAGGGCCTTCGATCCATCTTCCACTGTGTAGGCAAGATTGGTCCGCGTCCAGTCCATCACCGGCATAAAATTATAGGTAACGATATGTATGCCACAAGCGCCCAGGTTGCGGAGCGTTTGCCGGTAGTTGGAAAGATACAAGTCCACATCTCCCGACCTGGTTTTGATGCCTTCGTGTACAGGTACGCTTTCCACCACGTTCCAGGTAAGACCGGCCTGTTCCACTTCATTTTTCCGCCTGGTAATTTCTTCGATGCTCCATACCTGCCCGTTAGGAATATGATGAAGCGCAGTAACCACGCCACTGCAGCCCGCCTGCCTGATATCGGCTAAACTAACGGGATCGGATGGCCCATACCAGCGCATGGTTTGTTGCATTGTATACATAAGCTATTTTTTTATACGCCACTAAAAACGGAAAAGCCCCCATCCACATTCACGACCGTGCCACTCACAAACGATGCCGCATCACTTAACAACCAAACAAGTGCCCCGGTTAGTTCCTCCGGTTTCCCGAATCTTTTATAAGGAGTTTGTTGTATCACCAGTTGGCCCCTTTCCGTAAAACTGCCATCAGAATTAGTAAGCAGTGTGCGGTTCTGTTCTGTTAAAAAGAAACCGGGTGCAATCGCATTCATCCGGATAGCATGCCCGAAGCGGTTGGCCAGTTCAACAGCAAACCATTTTGTGTAACCTTCAATGGCAGCTTTTGCCATACTGTATCCCAATACCCTTGTGAGTGCATGCTGCGCTGACACGGAGGAGATGTTCACAATACTACCGGCACCGGTTGCACGAATAGCATTTCCGAAAACCTGTGTGGGCAGCAGGGTGCCAAAGAGGTTGAGATCCATCACCTGTTTAAGTGCCTGCATGTCTAAAGCAAAAATATCTGCCTGCGGTTGCACCACGGCACCGGGCATGTTACCACCGGCGGCATTTACAAGTCCGTCAACCTTACCTGCAAAAGCGATCATTTTCTCACATGCTTTCTGCAGGTCAGCCTCCACCGTAACGTCGGCAATTAATGCCAATGCTTTTCCACCGGACTCATTAATTGCGGCCGCTCTTTCTGCAGCCACTTTTTCATTCCTTCCGAGAATACCAACTGTGGCACCGACGGCAGCAATTGCTTTGATGAATGAAGCTCCTAACACCCCGGTGCCCCCGGTTACAACGATCGCTTTGTTTTGCAATGAAAATTGTGCATTCATATTTCTATGTTTTTTAACAGGCCCGTGTCTACTGACAAAGCAGCTAGGCTGCCTGCAAGTATTAACTTACCAAAAACTGTACTCCAGCACCTGAACCGGCTGCGGTAATAATGTTGACATCCCTTCACTATCCACCTGGTCGGAAAATTGCACAAAAAGTTGCAACTGTTTTTTTTCCCGCCACCATTCTGTATCAAAAGACGGTTCCCAGGACCCAACAGGTATTGCTGCTATATTTTTCACCTGCCATTTATTGTGTGTAATGTCATTATTGATTGCTGCAGACACAACGTTGCCCAATTCTTCGTCGCGGAACACAACTGCCGCGGCTGTGCTGCCTTTGTGTTTCCATACCAGCAACTGCGGACGGGAAACCGGTATCCGCTTAGTACCGGTGCCGCTTAAACTAAAAGCTGCTGTTCTGAACCCGGTATTCTGCAGTTCCCATTTGCCTTGCCGGAGATACAAAACATGATACTGCGGAACCATACTATTGCTTTCTTTCCAATAAGTGGCAATGAAAGGATTACCCTCTTCATCCGCACTCATGGAAGTCTGGTTGATCAACTCACTATACTGCGGAATCCGGCAGATATACTCAGCCGTAGATGGGTTTATGGGTAACCGGTATTTTTCACCGGTTGATTTTTCCCAGGTATTACCACCATCTGTTGACCGGGCATAACAGAGATCATGATTGCTGGCTACATCGGCCGATTCACGCCATACCCAGGACACATGAATCGTACCTCTATCATCCACCCACGATTGCCAGTATGCATTCCGTTGCTTTTCTCCATCAATTAAATTCTGATGCAGTTGTCGCCACTTCTTCGTGGCAATACTGTAACTGTTGATCACCATATTACCATTGCCCGAACTGCCATCCCTGTAAAAAAACAACAGGTCGCCGCCGGGCATTTTAAAAAACTCCGGGTAGGTTACGCTCCCTTCATCAGCCCCGGTCATGGATAATTTTCCTGATAGTTCTAATGAACCCGGGCCGGTACCCATACAATAATTCAACGCATCATTGTGGTTTCCCCATGCAAGGTGAACATAACCGTTTCCATCCACCATAATGCTGATACTGCAATGAGCGTCGGCGGTATGACCTGTATAAGGAGTTTGTTTTAATATCCATCCTGAACTTCCCTGTTTTCTTTTGCCCAACACCACATACCCCTGCCGGTTATAATATGCAACATACTGTGTGTCCTGAAAGGTGACCAATGAATTTTTCCTGAACACCGGTACGTTCACTGAATTGCCAGCCCATCCAAACGAATCCACCAACACCATTTTTGCCGGGACCTGCTGCGCCATTGCGCAATTGACTAAAAAAACAGCAACAACCAGCAGTAAGGGAAATAAATATTTATGATAACGTTGATGCATGACTGTAATTAAAAGCAGTTTATTTTTCGATGGAAATTTTTTCAATACCCGGGAAGGCGGCTTCCCCTTCAAGGTTGACCATACTCACCGAATCGCTGTGTTTACTTTCCAGCACATGGGTAAAATAAACCGGACGGTTGTTACCCCAGGAAACTGAACAGTTGCGCAAGCTAATGTGTTGCACTCCATCAAAATAAAAACCGGAAGTGCTGCCCGATACGAAACCTGTTACCTCGCAGGGCCTGCGATCGTAGATGCCGCCCGGGATGGCGGTTGTTTTATCAATGCTTACATCCACGTTGTCAAAAACAATCCCTGAAACTTTGCCTGCAGATTCAGCGCTTACATACACGCCGTTTTCCCCGGCACATTTAATATTGCTGAAGTAAATATTTTTCACCTCGCCTACCCTCCCTTCTGTGGCTCCTTTGGGAAAACGCCAGTTGGCATCTTTGTTATTACCCCTGGCCCGGCGGTAGGCTGTTACATAAATGGGTTCAGCCTTGCCCCACCAAACATCACTGAACAAATGACTTTCGATGATCATGTTTGAAAATACAACGTCCTGCACCACCCCTTCATCCCGGTTTTGAATACCCACGCCACGATTGCTTTTTTTAATGATGCAGTTATTGAACAATACCTGTTGAATGGTGTCCATATTTTCAGATCCGATCTTGATGGCACAACTCCTGCTTGTCATGGTGCAATTGCTAACGGTAATATTTTCGCACTTTCCAAACTCTTCAAACTCCCGCCTGTTCTTGAGGCAGATGCAATCATCGCCGCTTTCGATATAACAATTGCTGATCCGCACATTTTTACTGTGATCCAGGTCGATGCCGTCGCTGTTGCGCACTTTTAAACTATTGAGCAGGGTAATGCCACTGATCACTACATCATTGCAACCCACGAGGTGCACTGTCCAGTAAGCTGAATTACCAATATGTACATCATGGATGCGGATATTATCGCCCCCAACAATGGTGAGCACATGCGGCCTGGGATCCAGTATATGAAACGGTTTTAACACATATGAATCTTCCAGTTCCTCTCCCATAAATGAAATGCCGTTGCCATCAATTTTGCCTGAACCGCTGATGGTTAAATTCTGAATATTCTCTGCCCCGATCCAGGTGGTACCTTCCCCCTGGTTATTCCTGAAGGCAGGCTTTGTATAGAGCTTTTCATCCGGACTGGCCTGCAATACCGCACCAGCTTCCAAATGAAAATCGATGAACGATTTTAAATTAAATGGACCGGCGATAAACTTTCCTGCCGGCACCAATACCCTGCCTCCACCAGCCCTTGCACAGGCATCAATCGCATGCTGAATAAATACTGCATTGTTTGTTTTGCCATCCCCTTTGGCACCATAGGTTCTTATGTCAAACAGCTTTTGGGCCTGCACACAAATGGCATGGAACAAGAAGAGCCCGATACATATTTTTTTCATACACTTTATTTTGATGATACCGCTTTTGACCGATCGGCTGTTGAAGCGCCCCATGCGGCTGGAGTTGCCTGCAGCCATATTTCCAATTTACCTCCTGCGGCGATCTGTTGATGCGACAGGTAATTTTTCGTGTACGGCTTCCCGTTCCATCGTACCTGGCTGATAAAATTATCGCCTGCTTTGCTCCTGTAACAGGCTATCGATAATTTTTTACCAGCCGGTAATCTCAGCAGTACCTGGTCAAACAAAGGAGCAGCCAGGAGGTAATCACCGGAAACCGGATCCACGGGATAAAAACCGATCGCTGAAAAAACGTACCAGGCACTCATTTGCCCGGCATCATCGTTCCCGCTCAAGCCACCTGCACCATCACTGTATTCCTCTGTCAATATCCTTCTAACCACTTGTTGTGTTTTCCAGGGCGACGCCGTAAAATTATACAGGAACGGAACCTGGTGCCCCGGTTCATTGCCATGCCAGTATTCATTCTTTGCGAATAAACTATCCAATGCTGTTTCCAGTTTTTTTGATCCACCCATTAACCGGGTCAATCCGCTCATGTCTTGCGGCACATAAAAACTATATTGCCGCGGGGTACCTTCGGTAATGTAGACCTCCCTTTTATCCGGATCAAAACTTTCAAACCACCTGCCATCAGCATATCGTCCCCTTACCATTCCAACCGAATGATCAAACACATTTTTGTAATTCAATGAGCGCTGCCGCAATAGCCTGTAATCATCCATCTTATCCAGGCCCTTCGCCACAACCGACAAAGCATAATCATCATATGCATATTCCAATGTGCGGCTCACCTGTTCTTTTTTATGAAACGCAATGGGTACGCTGTCCTCCATTGGTATATAACCATATTGCATGTAAGCCTGTAAGGCGCGCCGGCCCATGCCGTTTGTATAATCTTTTTCTCCTGCTGCTACAAAGGCATTGTTACGCATAAGCCGGTAGGCTTCGTTTACGTCAAAGTTGCGGATACCCTTTGCATACGCAGAAGCAATGAAAGCAGTTACATGGTCGCCGATCATCGCCGAAGTATAACTGTTCCAGCAGGGAAAGATCGGCAGCCAGCTTCCCTGTTGCCCTTTAGCGATCATCGACTGAACAAAATCATTCGTTTTGTATGGATCGAGCAATTCAAACAGCGGCAACTGCGCCCGGTAAATATCCCACATCGAAAAATCATCGTAGTAATTCCTTTTACCCGAATTTGCCAGCACTGCATTTTGTGAAAATGCGGGATAGGTTCCATCCACATCATTATATAACCGTGGATGCTGCATGGCATGATACATCGCAGTATAAAAAATGCGTTTGTTTTTTTCAGCCCCTGTTGTCACAGTAATTTTTGATAAGGCTGCTTGCCACTGCTGCTGCGATGCCGCCAACACGGCAGCAAAGTTTTTATTGCCGACTTCGGCCTGCAAATTTTTCCTGGCGCCATCCAGGCTGCTGAAGGAAGTCCCGATTTTCAACAATACCGACTCCCCTTTTTTCAAACTAAACCCAACGTATACCCCAATATCTTTTTTATTAAACACACTGTCCTGCGGCAACACAGTTGCTTCACTGAAACATCCTTTGGTGTAAACGCCTTTCTCCACTTTTATGCAAAACCAACCGTTGAATCCTGCCGGCTGCCCCCAGCCCTGGTAAATGCGATGCACCGGGTTATACCCCCATATCTCTCCCTTTTCAGCATCCACCTGTACAAATCCTTTTTGCTGATCACTGTTGGGCATCACCAGTATGTACAAACTATCATCCTCCAATACACTAAAACGCAGCAGTCCACAACGCAGGGTGGACGTGATTTCTGTAACAATTTTTTTTGCAGTTACGCTGTAATAGGCAGGTCCTGTTGTTTCATTTGCGTGCGAAAAAGGCATGGCATAACCAGCCAGGGTTGTGTGCAAATGCCCCGGCACCGGCACCACGGTAAAACTTCCATAGTCTTGTGTGCAGGAACCGCTCAGCCAATGCGTTCCGCGAAAGCCGCTCAACAAACTGTCTTTATAATAGTAAGGTGGCTGGCATTTTATTTCTGTTGTTCTTGTTTGAGCCGTCCATTGTGTCATCGCAAACGGCAGGGTAACAGCCGGGATGGTATTGGCGTTGGCCTCAGACCCGGACTCGCTGTGCCTGAGAGCGCTGGCAGTGGTGGATGGAGCGGTACCGGATAAGGGCTGCACATATTGCAACAGGTTCTGCGCACCTGCCGGCGCAGCTGCTGCCAGCAGCATTGCTGTCGCAATAGCTGTGATGATGTTACCAGCATTGTTAAATTTATTGAGCCCCACAGGCGTCGCACTCTTGTACATATGTTTCTTTATTGACCAGGCAACATTTTATTTACAGGCATTCCTATTCACTTCCGGCAACCCTGCTTACATTATTAAAAAACAAGGCCGGCTTCCCGAACATTCCTGCTGCCTCTATATTTTTCAGATCCAGTTGTTTTACATCATTGAATAAAAATGCGGGGCGGTAATCCCTTCCCTTCATCTTCACCACAATATTTTTCATTGTTAAACCTTTCACATGCCTCACATAAAAAGCCCAGGCCGGCACTTCACCAAACATTGAAAATTCAGGATAGTCTTTCTCCGCTTCGGTAACGGCATCGAAAGAATCCAGGGGAAAATAATTCACGTTTGTATCTGCCACACTGCGGTAATTAACTTCCACATTCTGAATTGTTACCTCTTCTACCTGGTGACCGGGCAGGCCGGTTATGGATGACGGAAATACATTGTGCCGGTAAATGCGGGCGCCAGTCATTTTTTCTTTATAATTCCAGGGAGATACGCTCCGGGTTATTCCGTTGCCAGGCTGTAAGCCCGGAGGATACATCAACAGTGGCCCCTCCATTTCGTAGCCTGCATCGGGCTTGCCGGCAGGCACTTCCACGTTAATGGAATCAATAAATATATTCTTAACCCTGCTGTAAACTTCATCATTGTTACGATGCCCCAACCTGACCAGGATTGCGCTTCCGGTATTGGTGGCCCTAACATCACGCACTTCAATATTTTCGAGAAAGCCGCCGTCCACTGCTTCCAGTGCAATGGCCGAGCGGTAGGTATCGTATACTGTGAGGTGATGTACCCAAATATTTTTAAAACCGCCAAAAGAACCGGTACCCAGTTTGAATGCGTTGGCACTCGAACGCAGTGTACAATCCTCCACCCACACACTGTCGCAATAATCATTACGACCCGCCGATTTTAAACAAATAGCATCATCTGCTGCATTGATGAATGAATGGCTGATGCGTACCTGTTTACAATCCACGATATCAATACCGTCATTGTTCCAGTAGGCCACGCTTTCAATACGCACGCTGTCGATCAGCAGGTGATCACATCTTTCGTAATGAGTTACCCAACTGGTGGCATCTTTCAGGGTAACGCCTTTAATGGTGAGATGGCTGCAACCCTCAAAGTAGGTGAGGTTGGTACGGGTACCTTCACCTGGTCGTGCCCGTTGCCAGTTTGGATCGCTCAAGGTGCCCGCTTCCAGTTGTTTAAAAATATCCTTCATCAATTCCCTTCCCCTGCCGTCAATGATACCACTACCGGTAATAGAACAATCATGTTGATCAACGGCAATGATCAGCGCAGGTTTTTTATAGTTATTGTAATCAGTTCTGTAAACGCTGCCGGCGAGCACAGCGCCCGCTTCCAGGTGCAGGTTCACGCCTGATTTCAATGCGATTGAGCCTGTAACAAACTTTCCGGCCGGCACCATCACGGTGCCTCCTCCTGCTGCTGTTGCTTCATCAATGGCCTGCTGAATAGCTGCGGTGTTCAACACATTGTCTCCAGGCCGGGCGCCGTAGGAAGTAATCTCAAATACCTTTCCTGTTTGACAAAAAGTATTTTCATAACCAGCCACCCACAAAAAGATCATCAAAAAAACAGCTTTCATTTTTTGTATTTTATACTATGCGGCACAAGCATTCAAATGGCGAAAGAAGGGCTATACCAACCCTGCCGTTCAACCATTTTAAAAAATCATTTTACCAGTTTCACCAGGAAACTCAAATCATAATCCTGGTAAGGCAAACGATATGGCGGTAATGGCAGGCTACCCCAGCTATTGATACCACCAAGACCCATCTGTACCTTATCGATATGAAGATTTAAAAAATTGCGGGGCTCCAGTTCAAGTCCGTGTAACTGAGTTTTTACTTCGCCGCCATAGAGGTCATCATCCGAAAACGGGTAACTATTGAATTCAAAAGGTCCGCCCCACTCCTGTATCTCAATACCCTTACCCGCTGCATTTAAAAAGGAAGCATCACGCACTTCAGTAAAATGCGCTGTTTCCTGTGGCCGGATATACGGATGCCAGAGTTTTGCAGCATCTGCATGATAGGTATTGATCAACGAAGACCACTTTCTATCTGCATAATTCTCCCACGGTCCCCGCCCGTACCAACTTAGTTGATTGAACTCTTCGTCAATGGCGAGCTGCATACCAAAACGCATCAGCATGGGATGATCCCCTTTGATCTTTTGCAATTTCAGGTTCACTTTAAGCAATTCATCTGTACCAAAAGAAAAAGTGGTAACCAGTTTCGCATCGCCATTTAAAACTTCATGGGTGATCACAATGTCACCCTTAATAAGGGCGACCGATACCAAACGGGCATCGTCCATCACCGTCTTCCATTCATGCAGCTTGTTTTGAAGATTGGCGCCGAAATCATTGTCAGTCGCGGGTCTCCAGCAACAAGGCATCAACGGTGATTTCATAATGGACCTACCGTTCACGATCATATCCTGCAGGTATCCTCTTTTACTGTCAATGATGTATTCAATATTATCATCTGTGATTTTCCAGTCGCTGGTGGCAGAGTCAACCTGCAGTTTATTGGAGAAGCCAACATCCCCGGAAATGGATTGATCTGCCAGTTTAAACTGGTTACGGACTTTTTCATAACCCGCCGGCAACAGGGGCGTTGGCTGCTGCGTTTGCACATAACAGTTTATAAAACTCTCTAAGCCGTTTTCACTTATCGATTCATTATAACCGGTAAGGATTACTTTTTTTGACTGTTGCGGTTCAATCACAATATTCTTTTCCAGTCCCTCCAGTTGCCTGATGCCACCAACGGTGACCTCCCATTGCAACTGCAGCGTTACCGGCTCATAAAATTGCTGGTTGAATAATTCAACGGTACCGGTTTTTTTGTCAAATGATTTGATCTTAATATCGCTGTACACATTCTTTACTTCATAGCAATGCGGATTCCAGGTTCTGTCGGGCGCCACCAGTCCATTGCAATTAAAATTATTGTCGCTGGGTACATCTGCAGGGCCATAATCTCCACCGTAAGCCCAGAATAATTTACCCTTTGCATTTGTCTTCGCCAGGCCCTGGTCAACAAAGTCCCAGATAAAACCACCCTGTAACGAGCGGTATTTTTCAATCACATCCCAGTACTCCGAAAAATTTCCCTGGCTGTTCCCCATGGCATGTTCGTATTCAACCAATATGAGCGGCCTTGCCGGGTTATTGGCGGCATACTTGCCGATATCGTCCGGAGAAGGATACATCGGACAAAAAATATCCGTATTCCACTCCAGGCCCGCTCTTTCATATTGCACCGGCCGGCTGGTATCGAGCGACTTCAGTAAGCGATAGGTGTTATAAAAATTAATTCCGTTGCCGGCCTCATTGCCCAGGCTCCAGATGATGATGCTGGGATGATTTTTATCCCGGTAGTACATCCGTTTTGTACGATCGAGGTGCATGCCTTCAAAGGAAGGATTGTTGCCGAGGGTTTTTGTAAGATCATAACCCATACCATGGCTTTCAATATTAGCTTCATCAATTACATAAATGCCATATTGATCGCAGAGATCGTACCACCGTTCATCATTTGGATAGTGACAGGTACGCACTGCGTTGATGTTAAGCTGCCTGAAAATCTTAATATCATTCAGCATGCTTTCTTCTGTTAAGGTATGACCCGTGTATGGATCATGCTCATGCCTGTTTACGCCTTTAAATAAGATCGGCTGACCGTTCAACAGGTATTGCCCGTTGCGTACCTCGCTTTTCCTGAAGCCGATCCTTTTGGTAACCACCTCGATCGTTTGCTGGCGTGCATCTTTCAGTTCCAGAATTACCGTGTAGAGGTTGGGTGCTTCGCCACTCCATTTTTTTGGATGTGGAATACGGCTTTCAAAATGCAGGCTGGTGGCTCCGTTTGCCGGCAGCGATCTTTTATACAGTTGCTCAGCGCCGTTTTCACTTTGCAAGGTGCAGGTGAGCGTTGTTGCTTTTGTATTACCCGATAGTTGAACCACTGCAGCAAACAAACCGTCTTTATATTGGGCATCAAGGTCCTGTTGCAATGTAAAATCGCTGATATGCTGTAAAGGTTGCGCATACAGGTACACACTGCGTTCCATGCCACTGATACGCCAAAAATCCTGGTCTTCCAGGTAGGCACCGTCGCTATAACGATATACCTGGGCAGCGATGGTGTTATTGCCGTCATGTACGATATCGGTGATATCAAATTCAGCCGGCAGTTTACTGCCTTCGCTGTACCCAACCAGCTTTTCATTTACCCAGAGGTAAAAAGCACTTTTCACATCTCCAAAATGAAGAATGATCCTTCTGCCCTTCCAGGCTTGATTGAACACAAAATGTTTACGGTAAGATCCAACGGGATTTTTATCGTGGGGCACAAAGGGCGGATTGGGATGTTGGGGTGCAAAATCATACGCAATATTGGTGTAGATAGGGTAACCATAACCCTGCAATTCCCAGTTACCCGGCACCGTTATACTGCCCCATTTTGAATCATCAAAATTCAATTTGTAAAAATCCTGCGGCCGGTTGGCGGGATCATCCACATAGTTGAATTTCCACTGCCCATCCAGCGATTGAAAAAAACGGGAAGCTTCCTTTTTATTGTCCAGAGCCAGCGCCCGGCTTTCAAATGGGAATGCATTGTCGTGCGCAGGCAGTTTATTGATTTCAAAAACAGCGGGATCCTCCAGCTCTTTCGGGAACGGGGCGTTTTGCGCCTTGCCGTTAACCAGGCAGTTCAGCAATAAAATAATCGCAATAGATTTTTTCATATTCATAGAATTTCATCAGTTACCAATCTCAACGGTATGCAACAGGCCGCGGTATTTTTGATACAGCGCCTGTGCTACAGCTACCGGGCTACCCGACACCGTTACCGGGTAATCTTTTCGTTGATTTACCCATTTCCATTCCCAGTCTTTTACCTGTTTAATAAATGCATCATTATTTATGGACTGCCCTTTTGATAAAGCAGCAGCAGCCTGTGTGAAAAACTGTTGCCATCTTGGCTTGTAAAAACCAGACAGCAAGCCGCTCCATTGCCGGCAGGCATATTCATTCAACGGGCAATCCCTGTCGCCCCAAAGCGTGACCAGGTCTTTTGCATTAAATTCGTACAGAGCTTTTTCTTTCATGGTACTGCCCCATTTTCTTGCATTGGCTATCCAGGGGCCCAATAAAAAATCCTTCCTTGTTGCCAATAAGCGATCAACATCATCTATCAATTCAAGAAACTGATTGCTGTAGCGGGCAAATGCGGTACTATCCTGCTGTTTAAAAGCCAGCGCAAATTGCTGCTGCAACGGACTGGCATAATTTACCAACACCTGCCGGGTTACATCCACCAGGTCATATTGAAAGCCGTCGCTGAGGCGGCAGGCGGGGATGGCTTTGATCATTTCATCCCAGGCGGGCAAAAGGCCGGCTGCATGATAGTTCAATCTTGTATTGGCCCACCGGCTGGAAGAGTCAAATGTGGGGCGTGCCTGGATGATGGACTCAGCACCGTCCCGCTTGTATTGGTCTGGCGGCACGGTGTACACTGTATGCCGCAGGATATCCCATGCTTTGAGTGCATGTTCATCTGCAACGCCATACCGGTTTAACACGTAGTTGTGCAACCACCCGTCAACGTTAGTGGGCTGTTCCTGCCAGGTGTTTTGCATCATCAATTCATACAGCACCGGGTTTTGCTCAATGCCTTCCATGGTTAACCCAATACCTTTGAGCTGGCCGGCTGCAGCATCGTGTAAGGCTTTGGCAGGCTCTGTGGCAATGGATTCCATGCGGCCAAAAAGGCTGGTATTGCCGCCAAAATTGTGCAGCATATTCCATATCCAGGGCTTGCCATAAAAAGCGGCTGTACGTTTCCACACCGGTTCAATTTCGGTTGCCAGGTCGAGAATGATCATTTTATCACCGGGAACAGATTTTAATAATGCTTCGGTTTGTGTTTCTTTCCAGAACTTCCGGTCGCTGTAAAACAACCAGCCCTGCATTACCCAAACAGCGGCCGTATCTGCCTGGTGCATGCCATCATACACCCTTGCACTTAAGCGGCTCAAAAACTCCGGCTCATTGCTGGGTGGTTCGTTCTCATTAAAAGTATAGGCCGAATACAAGTGGCTGGTACCAAGCAGGCTGGTTTGCTTCTGAAGAAATTTTTTACCGATCGCGGCAAACATCGGGTCTTCCGAATCAAGCATGTAAGTATCTGCAAAGCCATTGTTCCAATTGGTTGTTTTTAATTTTGCAGCCGGGAATTTCTTTTTAAAAGCAGCCGGCACATGCCCGGTAAACGCGGGCAGCACAGGTTTCATTCCCAGGGATCTTTCCCGCTGCAGGATTTTCTGTTGTAATTCAAAATGACTTTTCATCCAACCCAGGGGTAAGGGTCCACCCCATCCATCAAGGTTGCCCATCCAGAACCAGGAGAAATAGGAAGGACCGCAAAAAAAGCCTTCCAGTTCCTCATCCGTAAAACCCATATCCTTATACAGCAGGTACCAGGTATATTCTTCGCCGGTGATGGCCAATGGCATGTTGATGCCATGCAACGCCATCCAGTCAATTTCTTTTTCCCAACGTGGCCAGTCCCACCAGCTCATGCTGTAATTAATCGTACAGTAATTCAGGTAGTACCGGTATTCATAAGGTGTTGATTTGTGAACCAGGGCTTTTACCTGCGGCAGACGATCCG
>CAYVLT010000083.1:0-15635 GCA_964452405.1 uncultured Ferruginibacter sp. | reverse complement strand
TGCGCATCCAGAAACCCACCATGATCATCGTGGCGAGGTAAAGCAGCAGGATAAGTATGTCGATCAGTTGCAATTTCATCGTTGGCAAACGGTTTTATAAAGGGTAATGCGGCGATTATATATTTCTGGTTTTACATGCTCAAAATTATGGATGGTACAAGGCCATCTTCTTCACCCGTTTTGCGAACAGCATCCTGTTTGAGCGGCTGAAGGTAAAAAAATCCACGGCAGACGCCTGCCCGCTATACGGCACATAATACTCGGTACTGCCATCCCCTTTTGCCCCGGCATTGCGCCATGCCAACACATAGGCTATAGAATGGCGTTTCAGCACCGGTAAAAAAACTGATGTCCACCAGTTGCTGCCGGGCACCTCGTTATACCCAAACTCGGTGAGCGCCGGTATATCACCTGTTGACCCGGCAATCTTTTCCAGCATGGAAAGATTTTGATCCAGCGCTGCTGAAAATTTATCATTGGCGAGAATATCTCCCTTTTGATAAATGTCAAATCCCACCACATCCACCCACGCCGTGCCAGGGTATTTTTCAAGGTATTCGCTTTCGCTGGCAAACCTGTCGGTATTATAAGCGTATAATAACTGGTGAAGCCCTTTCTTATCCCTGAGATAGGCGACCGTGTATTTCCATAACTCTTTAAACTCCCCGGGTGTGCAGTTTTTACCGCCCCACCAAAACCAATCGCCATTCAACTCATGAAAAGGACGGAAAATAACAGGAATGTGTACCCCTTTTTTGGTCTTGAGGTCGCCGAAAAAAGCCGCCACTTTGTCGAGCCAGCTATTAAACAATTCATTTTTTTCGCCGCCGGGCAAAATGGCCGGGATGCTGTTGGCGGGTGAAGGAGCCCAGGCCGATTTACCGGTAACTGGATTATCAAGATGCCAACTGATCGTGATCACTGCGCCGGCTTCATATCCCCTGCGGATATACGCTTTCATGTTTTCAAATGGAACGCTGTCAAGATTTACAGCAGCATCCTTTTCGATGCCGCCTAATTCCCAGCCGTATAGTCCGGGGTATTGACCGGTGGTTTCTTTTACATCACTTCTCCCGGCCTGGTATTTCCAGTGAACACCGTAGGCAAGATCATCCTGGTGCCCAAAAACAATTCCGCGGGCGGGAAGTTTGAGCAGGTTATAGTACAGTGCTTTTGTTTCAGTACCGGCATTCGCATCCACAGGTTGAGCAATGCAGCCGGCTGCATACAGGAACAAGCCCGGCAAGACCACTCCATATTTTTTCCACGAAAAAAAAAGCCTGTAATGAATCGTCAATCCTGAATGTTTAGCAAACAAAAGTAATACTAAGAATTTCCCCGACACTAATACTTTATTATCCTATTGTTGCTGTAATCGAATAGGGAATTATTTAGTTTCAGGATTAGGAAGTATTTTGCAGGAGCGTCGTTCAGTCAGGACCGTTCTTTTTTTGAGGCATTGCCGATAGTAATTCAACAAGAGAAGGACATTTTTTTTCAGACATCACCCGGTTCAACATTGCCTGTAAATATGAATAAAAATATAATGAGGGAAATAACGCCCCTCACGCAAAATGATTGTTTCACTATTTTTTCGCGGGTAAAATCCGCCTTTAATTTCCCGCTTCATTACCACGATGAATATGAGTTGAACCTTATCCTGAATGCAAAAGGCGCCAAAAGAATTGTGGGTGATCATGTGGATGAGATCGACAACCTGGAGTTGGTACTGGTGGGCCCAAATTTATCACACGCCTGGTTTACCCACAACTGCAAAAGCCCGGAGATAAAAGAAGTGACCATTCAATGGCACAAAGATCTTTTCGATGAAAAATTTTTATTGCGCAACCAACTCAGTTTTATCCGAAAGATGTTTGAAGTGTCGAACCGGGGCATCCTTTTTTCAAAGGAGACCATTGAAAGCATTGCACCCCGCATCACCACCCTCAACCAAAAAACTGGCTTCGACTCTGTGATGGCATTGATCAATATCCTGCACGACCTTTCCACCAGCAGGAACGTAAGAACCTTGTCTGAATCGAGCTTTCACAGTGATGTGCAATTCAGTTACAACAGCCGGCGTATTGAAAAGGCATTTGAGTACATGAACAAGAATTACGACAAACAGATATCGTTGAGCGACCTGGCCAAACTGGTGAACATGACGGAGGTATCTTTCAGCCGCTTTATCAAAAAACGCACAGGTATCTCTTTCATTGACAGCCTGAACGAAATCAGGCTTGGACATGCCAGCAGGATACTAATCGACACCACGCATTCTGTAGCTGAAATATCTTACAGTTGCGGCTTCAATAATATTTCCAATTTCAACCGGCTTTTTAAAAAGAAAAAAGGCTGCACTCCAAAAGAATTCCGGGAAAATTTCTCCGGCACCAGGACCTTCATCTGATCATACAAAACCATTCACCATGAAAAAAACTTACGTCGCAGCCCTGCTCCTGCTCTGCCTTGGCCTGCTCTCAGCTGCTTACCAACAAAAGAAAAAAGTGATTTTTTTCGGGGATTCCATTACACTGGCAGGAGGACAACCTGGTGGTTACGTGTTACAACTTGCCGACAGCCTGCAGAAAAAAGGAATCACAAATTATGACCTGGAAGCGGCTGGCGTGGGATATGATAAAGTGTACGACCTCTACCTGAGGATTGAAGACGATGTATTAAGCAAACATCCCGACATCGTGGTGATCTTTGAAGGTGTGAATGACGTTGGGCATAAAAGCGGCATGCATACCGGCACCGACATTGAAAAATTTGAACGCTTTCACAGGGCCATCATTAAAAAACTGCAACAGCAAAATATTCAACCGGTATTATGTACCATGGCTGTTATAGGCGAAAAGAAAAATAACGGCAACAACGATGATGTGGAGCTGGATGCCTATGCGGAGATCATCCGCAAAATTGCTGCAGAACTGCATTTGCCATTGGTTGACTTCCGGAGCGCCTTTAAAAAATATTACGAACAACACAACCCCGGCAACCTCGAAAAGAATGTGCTAACCCGGGACGGCATTCACTTTAATGAAACAGGACACCGGATGGCTGCCACAATGATTTGGGACGTGTTAAAACAACTGAAATAAAAGAACTGTAAACAGTCACCTATTTTTTTACCGGCTTCAACCGCAGCATGACTATATCGTGACCCGGCAACACAGCTCTGTATATCGTGTTGGTGTTTCCTTCGCTGCGATGCATCCAGCAATTTTGCAATGAATAATTTGTTGTGTTGAAATCATAGTGATAGTTGAACACTGAATCGGTTACCGGGTGCTGTTTCCAGTTAAATGAAAGCCTGGCAGGCATCACAGAACGGTTCAAAAAACAAACAGCAAGTTCTCCATTGCGCAATGGCTTGATCCAGGTCTCGATACTGTCGGCAAATGAATACACAAAACCCTGTATTCCCAATGAATCCTGGTTAATACCGATCACTTCCTTATTCACCAGTACCGAACGCGTGGGTGCATCCATTTTTCGTATATCGTTGCCAGCCATCAGCGGTGCTGCCAGCATTGCCCACGCAGAAAAATGGGCCCTGTTTTCAGCATCAGTGAGTCCATTCCCCACTTCCAGCATATCCGGATCATTCCAATGACCGGGGCCAGCAAATTTTCTCAACCCCTGTTGTTTATCCATGATTTGCACCACACCCCATGCATACCAGGTGCCGTTATTTTTAATACAATCAAAACAACTAAATATATCACCGGTGGTTCTCCACAAATGACCTGTATTGCCGGCCCACTCCCATGGCTTGTTGCTACCCCATTCACAGAGACTAAATACAATGGGCCTGCCTGCAAGCCTGAGCGCTTTGCTCATGGTGTTGTACGCTTCCTTTGCATTGATGCCATCTGAACTGCACCAATCGAATTTCAGGTAATCGACTCCTGCTGCCGCATAGAATCTTGCATCCTGGTATTCATACCCTCTTGTGCCCGGATAACCAGCGCAGGTTTTAGTGCCGGCACAATTGTACAAACCAAACTTTAAACCCTTTGAATGTATGTAAGCTGAAAGCGCTTTGATACCGGAAGGAAATTTTACCGGGTCGGGAACGAGATTACCAGCACTGTCCCTTTCCATCGTCATCCAGCCATCATCGAGTACGATGTATTCATACCCCGCTGCCTGCATTCCCGAACTCACCATTGAATCAGCAATTTCCTTTACCAATTGTTCACTGATATTGGTTTGAAAGGTATTCCAACTGTTCCAACCCATCGGCGGCGTAAGAGCCAATCCTTCAAACTTCTGAGCCATAACATTTACAACACAAAGGAAACAACTGATCGTTGCAATTATTTTTTTCATGACTGGAGTGATTGAAACATGATGTTGAATATTATGTCGCCGCCGGTGTTCAGCGATTGTCTTTTTTACGCAGGTAGGCCCTTGTCAGCAAACCCGATGCCTTTAGATCTGCATCTTTCCAACCGCCATAACCAGATGCTGATTTATTCAGTACGCTGCAGGTTTCATCTTTGTCAGATACTGACCAGGTGATCCAGCTGAGTTTCCTGTCTTCCATCCATTCAATATATCGACGCCATTCCTTTTCATCGATCTTTCCGTCACCGCTAGCTTCCATACCGGCAGACTCCGACACAAACACCGGCAGGCCCTGTGCCAGCGCTGCATCTGTTCTGTCTCGCAACCATTGCTTGTGCGTGCCTGCATAAAAATGCATGGTGTACATTAAATTCTCAAACCCTTTGATGGGATCAGCCGCTGGCAGGTTAATGTCCTGGTCCCAATGCGGGCAACCCACCAGTATGATATTGCGGGGATCCACGGCACGGATGGTTTTGATCAGTTCAATAGAATAGGCTTTTACTTCCGGCCACGATTCATCATCCGGCTCATTAAATAACTCGTAAATAATATTGGGATAATTGTGATACTTCATTGCCATCATTTTAAAAAAAGCTGTTGCCTCTTTCAAGCGTGTATTATGACAGTGCCAATCAATGATCACATAAATACCTTCAGCAATAGCTGCATCCACAACCGTAGTGATCAGTTGCAACTGCCGCGCCGAGTCCTGCAGGTACCCATGTTCCGGCTCCACGCCCAGTGCAGCACGCACTACGTTGCAATTCCAATCCTTGGCTAGTGTATGCACCGCTTCTTTTGTATAAAACCTGGGATGAAAACAGCTCCACCCGAAACTCATTCCATTCAGCACAACCACGTTACCGCTTTCGTCTGTTAAACGGGTACCCTTCACCGTTAGCTGCCCATGATTTTTAACGGGCTGGGCAAAAAGACCGCTCACGATCAATGCGGATAGTAACAGGCTGACAATCTTCTTCATATTTTTTTAATGAGTTGAACAATACGTATAGGCAAACGTTGGCAGAAGGGAATTACCAATTCATTTTTTCCCTGATGAAGGTACCCAGTTTTGCCGCAATCATGGCATGTTCTTCCAGGCTGGGATGATAGTCGCAACCGCTGCTGTACTGCCTCGAAAAAAAACAGGTATCCACTTTTTTATCTGTTTTATTCAGTTCAGTTTTCACTGCCAGCAAATATTTTTTCAAGGCCGTGGTAAGTGAAGCATCTCCCATCGGGCTCGTTAACAAAATGATCTCGGCACGGGGATAATAGCCGCGTAAGGATTTCACGAAATTAATATACGCACTGCAAAATGCGACTGAATCCTGCACGCCATCATTTTGTCCAAGGCAGATGGTGACCACATCCGGCTGATACTCCCTGAAATCCCAATCCAGCGAATCACCCCGGAGATCGATCTTATCAAACACCTGTGGCATCAGCACTTCGAGGTTGCAACAACTGTGAATAAGCCCGATGCCCGACACAGCACTCAGCACCCATTGGGCATCCAGTTGCCTTGCCGTTACCGGTCCATAACTAAGGTAAGCATTGTGTTGATCCTGCCACACCCCCTTTCCACAAGGTATCGTTGATTGATCGCTGCCGGTGCCACAGGTAATTGAATTACCAATGAATTCAATTTTCCTCCCTGGCTTGGGTGGAAGTTGGAGCAATGCTTTGCAACGAAGTCCCACAAACTCGAGGTAACCGATATTAGATTCCGTGTTTTTACAGATCAATACCGTATGAACCGAATCGGTAAGGTTGCGGGCAATGGTAATGGCATTACTGGCCGCCGTGGTTTGTATTTTAAAAGGTGGTTGGTCATCAATCTGAATTTCGATGTAGTTATGGTCTTTGCCCCAAAGTTCCTGGTCATTTACGAGCAACACACATTCACTGCCTTTAAATTTCGCTTTGATATAAACGCCCGGGCTCCAGAACCGGGGCAATTTTTTATTGGAGAAATCAATGCGGCCTGTATATTGAAACAAAGGATTGTCTGCAGTGAACAGTTGCAGAGCAGCACCTGGTTGTTGAGCGAAACAGGTTGCGCAACTTACCAGCATTCCAAACAGCGATAACAATAGTCTTCTTCTCATGGTTGTATTTTATTAAACCAGCCTGGAAAGAATTTCCCGGAACAGGCGCTGACCAGCATTTAAAAAAAAGCCATTTCCTGGAAAAGAAATGACAGTTCTTGTAAAATATGAAAAAAACAAAACGATCTGGATTTGAAATGCCCTTTTGCATACATCCGCAGATTCTTAACCTTCTTTCAACAGCAATCATCGCCTCCCCGGTTAACCCGCAAATTTGTTTGGTAAAATTAGGCGCTGAAAGCCCGCAGCAGTAGTACTATTTTATCCCATTCTAATGTACATCTGACTGCTTTAACCTGCCAGGCTATCGCCGGAATACAATTCTCTTGCCATCGATCTTTGTTGAGGTTCCCTGCAGGCGAACCTGCGGCGGCATTTTACCAGCTCCGTGAATAACGGCTTTCAGCAACTGCCCGTTCTTCCATTGCAGATCCACTGTATAATTACCTCTGGCCTTCAAACCGGTCACCTCGCCGCTTTCCCACGCAGCAGGAAGTGCCGGGAGTAAATGAATATCGCCATCCTGGCTTTGCAACAACATTTCCGCCACGCCAGCAGTTCCCGCAAAATTTCCATCAATCTGGAACGGTGGATGCGCATCAAAAAGATTGGGATAAGCGCCGCCGCCTTTATGGTAACCAGGATCATTTTCCCTGGTGAGCCGCAACAACTTACGGAAAAGCATATACGAATGATCACCGTCAAGTAACCTGGCCCACATATTCACTTTCCAGGCAAGACTCCAGCCGGTGCCATCATCGCCCCTGAGTTCAAGTGTTCTTTTTGCGGCGGCGGCCAGGGCGGGTGTTTTTAATACAGATATTTCATGCGCCGGATGCAGGGCATACAAATGAGAAACATGCCGGTGATGCGGATCCACATCCTCAAAATCGCGGTACCATTCCTGCAGGTTTCCCTTATGACCCACCTGGAAGGAATACAGGCCATTAAGTCTTCCTGATAAAGTATCAACGAATCCGCGGTCAATTCCCAGTGCACCGGCAGCAGCAATCACATTGCTGAAGAGATCACGGATAATCCCCATGTCCATGGTACTGGCAATTGAAATGGCTGCTTTTTTATCACCATCATAATAATCATTCTCAGGAGAAGTGGAAGGGGCAGTAACCCAATGCCCGCTGCTATCTTTTACCAACCAGCCGAGCGTGAATGTGGCAGCGCCTTTCATTAAAGGATAGGCTGTTTGCCGTAAAAAGGCTTTATCCCCTGTAAAGAGGTAATGCTCCCATAATTGCCGCGTGAGCCAGTTGGCACCCATGGCCCAGTTGGCCCATTTGGGATCACCCTGCCCCAGGTCACCTACCGGGTTACTCATCGCCCAGATATCTGAATTGTGGTTGACCACCCAGCCACGATTGATGCCGTAAAATTCTTTTGCAGTGCGTTTACCCGTTACCGATAGTTCCTTCAGCAGGTCAAAATATGGCTGGTGCAGCTCGGGTAGACTGGTGACCTCTGCCGGCCAATAATTCATCTGGAGGTTTATATTGGTGGTGTAGTTGCTGCTCCAGGGAGCCCGTAATTCCTTGTTCCAGATACCTTGCAGGTTGGCGGGCGCCGCCGGTGTACGGGAAGATGCGATCAGCAGGTAACGTCCATATTGAAAGTAAATCGTTTCCAATCCAGCATCGGGTTTACCCTGGCTGTACGCTTCCAGCCGCTGATCGGTAGGTAAATCAACCGGCAGCTTCACCGAAGGATTCAAAACCAGGGAAACCCTGTTGAAATACCGGTGATAATCTGTTTCATGTTCCTGCCACAAAACCGGGTATTTTTTCTCCTGTGCTTTTTCCATTTGCTTCGTTGCCAGTTGATGTTCATCCTTTCCTTCTTTATCAGGACATTTATCGTAGCCATTAAAACTGGTGGCTGCTGTTACCACGATCAACAGGTCAGTAGCGCCTTGTACATGAATACCGGATGTATCAGCGCTGATCACCCCGTCGCTGCTTGTTGCCTTTACCTGCACCTCAAACCGCATTCCCCTGCAGCCTGTAGTGTCTTCGTATACAATCGAAGGTTGTTTCTGGTAGTAGCTGGGTTCCACATGTGCCGGTGCCTTACCATTCAAGACAAGGGCATTGTTGATCGCCTGCAACCGGTAATGCAACTGGCTGCTGTTACTGATATCCAGGGTTAGCTTTTGGGGCTTATCTGAACTGATCCTCACCAGCAAACACTGCCCTGGCGCAGAAGAAAACACTTCCCTTTTGTAGGTAACTCCCGCCACCGTAAATTTTGTGGTGGCTATCGCATCGCTGATGTTTAGGTCGCGGTAATAATTTGAGATTGGTTGCCCGGCAAAATTTTGGCTGATCACGAGGTCAGCCATGGGAAGATAACTTTCAGAGTACAGTCCCTGCATTTTGTGAGCAAAAGAGTCTGCGGCCTGGTAATCTCCCCTGAACAAGGCTTCGCGAAGGGGTTGCAGAAAAGTAGCCGAAGCAGGGTTGATACTTTGTTGCAAAGGGCCACCACTCCACAAGGTGGCTTCATTCAATTGAATCAATTCTTTTTCAACCCCGCCGAATACCATGCCACCCAAGGTACCATTGCCCACCGGCAAGGCTTCTGTCCAGGTACCTGCGGGTTTATCATACCATAACCGAAGACCGGTTTGCGCATTTGAGGATGCGGCAAACGAAATCAACAAAAGGATTGAAAAAAATTTTTTCATGGTAATTGATTGAAGTATAGCCTAACAGGTAAGCTGGTTTAAGAAGGGCAATACCTTAGCTACACCGCTGAGCCAGGCTTTTTTTACCAGGTCGTGACCGGAATATGTCGGGTGAATACCATCCCAGATCCAGTAATCCGGGGATGCTCTCTCACAGGCATCCGTAAACGCTTTTTGCAGGGGAATAAAAACTGCATCAAATTTTTTCGCCAGGCGCTGCACAACTGCTTGCCTTGCATGCAGGTCATCCTCCCAACGTTTCCAGTCTGCCTTCACGCGACCTACCGGCAAAATAAATGGTTCACAGAGCACCAGCAGGCAACCCGGAACCTGTGTTTTCGTTTTCGTCAAAAGCCGTTCGTACACTGATTGATACTGTTCTACAGAAACAATACCCTGCTGTTTCATCACAGATTCGGCATCATTAATACCAACTAATATGCTTAGCACATCGGGTTGCAGTTGTAAAGTATCCTGTTGCCAGCGTTGTTCAAGATCGGTAATCTTATTACCACTGATGCCCCGGTTATAAAACTGCAGTTGTCGTTGTGGAAATGCTGCACCGGCAGCACTGGCAATGCTGAACACATATCCGTGCCCCAGGATGTGGTTGGGATCATCGTTTCGCCCGCGGTTACCATCCGTGATGGAATCGCCCTGGAATAAAAAACGTGTTGCCAACCCGGGATCACTGGTTGCGGAACTTTCCTTTGTTTCAGCGCCGTATGCAGGCATCGCAGTGATGGCCATACCTGCCATCGCAGCATTCCTGATAAATTTTCTTCTTGAAGTGGCGGCACGTACCATCTGGCGATGACAAAATTTTATATAAACCTGTTGATGAGATTTTCGATATACTCCTGCCGGCCGCTTGTTACCGCCGGTTCACCGTTTTCAAGGGCATAAGCACGCAGGTCTTCCAGAGATAAGCTGCCCGCTTCAAATGCTTTTCCTTTTTCACTGTTGAAAGAGGCATAGCGTTCTGCCCGGATCTTTTTGTAATCCGATTGCTGTAAAATTTTATCTGCAGTGATCAATGCTCTTGCAAAATTGTCGATGCCACCGATATGAGCATAAAAAAGATCGGCGGCATCGGTGGAGTTGCGCCTGATCTTCGCATCAAAGTTGATACCGCCTCCTTTAAAGCCACCAGCCTCGAGTATCACCAGCATGGCCTCGGTGAGCTCGTTGATGTCATTGGGAAACTGGTCGGTGTCCCAACCGTTCTGGTAATCGCCACGGTTGGCATCCATGCTGCCCAGCAAACCCGCATCTGCAGCCACCTGCAGCTCATGTGTAAAAGTGTGCCCGGCCAGGGTGGCATGGTTCACTTCGATGTTCAGGCTAAAATCTTCCAGCAGGTTATGTTGCCTTAAAAATCCGATCACCGTTTCACAATCGTAGTCGTATTGATGTTTGCTTGGTTCACAGGGTTTCGGTTCAATGAAAAATTTACCGGTAAAGCCATTTCTCCTTGCATAGTCTTTAGCCGTATGCAGGAACATGGCGAGGTGTTCTTTTTCCTTTTTCATATTGGTATTGAGCAGGCTCATATAACCCTCACGCCCACCCCAGAACACATAGTTCTGTCCGCCGAGTGCGATCGTGGCGTCCAGCGCAGCTTTCACCTGTGCCCCTGCATGTGCCAACACAAGAAAATCAGGATTCGTGGAAGCACCGTTCATGAATTTCCGGGCCGAAAATAAATTGGCCGTACCCCACAGCAACTGTATGCCGCTGGCATCCTGCTTTTGTTTGAAATACCCGGTGATGGCCTGTAAGCGCCGGTCATTTTCATTAATATCATTACAATAATCCACCGCATCCACATCATGAAAACAATAGAACGGCAAACCGAGTTTACTGATAAATTCAAAGGCGGCATCAGCTTTATCTTTAGCCCGCTCCACCGCGTCTGCTTTTTCATTCCACGGAAATAAATGAGTGGGCTCCCCGAAAGGATCAGCGCCGCTTCCACAGAAGCTGTGCCAATAGGCAACTGCGAAGCGCAAATGTTCTTTCATGGTTTTACCGGCCACTATTTTATTTTCATCATACCAGCGGTAAGCAAATGGGTTATCAGATGCTTGTCCTTCAAATTTTACCTGGGGTATTCCTTTAAAAAATTCTTTGTCTCCTGTAATGACTGACATGGTTGTATCATTTATTTTTTTAAATATTTTGTTACCAGCCTGGTTAACATTTATCAACGGCAGTGGCGTCGCACTCTTGTACCAAGCTGCCTGACCGGGCAGGTATTCAATGCAGTTTGATCACCCGGTTTGCTGCTGCAGCAGCGCTTTCCAATGTTGGTATAAGTCTTCATACAAATCCACCTGGGTAGGTCGCACAATTTCCACCGGCTGGTAACGGGCAAATGCTTCAGCAGTTGTTTTATACACACCTGCTCCCAAACCGGCTCCGATGGCAGCTCCCACGCTTCCATCGCCCTCGTACAATTCAACCGGTACGTTAAGACTGTTTACAAAGCTTTGACAGAACACCCCGCTTAAAAACATATTGGCCCTGCCGGCCCTGATCACGGTGGGATGCATACCGTTGGATCGCATGATATCCAGCCCGTACCGGAATGCAAAAGCGATGCCTTCCTGTGCCGCCCTGAATACGTGGGCTTCAGTGTGTTTGTTGAGGTCGATATGCTGCAGGTGGGCACCAATGGTTTTATTATTGAGCATCCGTTCAGCGCCATTGCCAAAGGGAAGCATCATCAAACCTTCACTGCCCGGCTGCACCGTTGCTGCCAGCTCATTGAGCTGTTCATAACGGTATCCCTTACCCGCAATATTTTTTATCCAGCGGTTGAGGATACCGGTTCCGTTGATGCAGAGTAATACTCCAATGCGTTTATTTTCGCCGCTGTAATTCACATGCGCAAAACTATTCACCCTCGATTGCGGATCATAGGCAAGCTGATCGCTCACCCCGTAAATAACGCCAGATGTACCGGCCGTTGCTGCCACTTCGCCGGGCTGCAATACGTTCAGTGAAAGTGCATTGTTTGGTTGATCTCCCGCCTTGTAAGTAACAGGGATACCCTCCCGCAACGAAAGCGATGCAGCAACGCCGGCACTCACCCTACCATGTACAGAAAACACCGGCTGCACAGCAGGAACAAGGTCTTTATTGAACCCAAAGTGATCAAACACTGCGTCACTCAACGCATCCGTTTTAAAATCCCAGAAAACACCTTCACTCAATGCCGCCACGCTGGTGGTAAGTTCACCTGTTAATTTCATCGCAATAAAATCACCGGGCAACATGATCTTGTGAATGCGTTCGTAGAGTTGAGGTTCGTTTTGTTTTACCCAGGCCAGTTTACTTGCTGTAAAATTGCCGGGCGAGTTCAGCAAATGCGATAAACATTTTTCTTTCCCGATTTTTTCAAACGCAATCTCACCGGTTTCAACAGCCCTGCTGTCGCACCAGATAATGCTATCTCTAATCACCTGTTGCTCCTTATCCACGCACACCAGTCCGTGCATCTGGTAAGCAATGCCGATGGCCGCTATATCAGCCGGATCGTATTTTTTTTGTGCATGCGCCCGGAGTATGGCCTGCTGTACATGATCCCACCACATCATGGGCGATTGCTCGGCCCAACCGTTTTTACGAACAGTTACGGGAGTTTCCACATCAGGATAACTGACAGATACAACCGCCCGCTGCGTGTGTGCATCCACAACCGATACTTTGATGGAGGAGGTGCCAATATCAATTCCGAGCAGGAGCATGTGTTTATTTCAGCAGCGATGTAGTTGCTGCCTGTTTAGTGTGGTTAAGAGATGTGGTCAGGATGCCCAGGCCTTGTCGCCTTTTTTGTAGGGATAGTCACCAATGTATTTACCAGGCACGGGCAGGTAACGCAAAGCCTGCGTGGCGCCGATCTTTGAAGTAAAATATCCCATGATGGTAAGTTGTTTCATCATGGTGAAATAATGAGAAGGGCCGCCTTCTTTTTTGCTTTTTTCATACTCTTTTGCTTCGGCATCAAGCGCCGTTAAGAGGCTGGTGCGTTGTTCTGGCGTGGCATCCATGAAAGATTTGCCATTCGCTTTGATACTGGCCTCATTCAACTGCGTGATACCTTTATGGAATACAGCCTGGTCGCTTTCTTCGTAGGTATCATTCACCATCACTTTCATCAGTTCGCCTGTTTTGGCTGCTTTTGCACCAGGTGTACTTGTTGCCGGAATAATGGTGTCGGCCACTTCATCCAGGAAAGCGATGTCATCTTTACTGAAAGTGGCAGCGCCTAACTGCAGATCGGGTTTGCAGCCGGTGAGCAAACCACCACCCACAAATGCCGCACCCGTGAGCGTGGCAATTATTTTTATCAACTCTCTTCTTTCCATATAATTAATTTCAATCGTTATTTCAGGTAACAAGTTACTCATTAATGCCCATAACGGACCCGATAAAAATAAGTGCCTTACAGGTTTCCTTTTTTCAATTCGTTTACAGCAAAATCAGCAGCCCTCGCTGTTAATGCCATGTAAGTGAGGGAGGGATTCTGGCAGGCAGAAGATGTCATGCAGGCGCCATCGGTGATAAAAACATTTTTTGCATCCCATACCTGGTTATTGCCATTGAGCACCGAGGTTGCCGCATCCTTTCCCATGCGGGCTGTTACCATTTCATGAATCCCATGACCGATCGCATGCCCGGTATCCCAACTGGTGATTTTTTTTACTCCCGCAGCTTCCAGCATTTCCACCAGGTCGGTAACAATGGCTTTGCGCATTTTCAATTCATTCTCCTTTAACTCAGCATCCATTGACAGCACGGGCAAACCCCATTTATCTTTCACATTTTTATCAAGGCTTATTTTGTTTTCGTGATAAGGAAGTATCTCACCGAAGCCGGTGGCACCTACCATCCAGTTGCCCGGCTCCGTTAAAGCTTCTTTCAACGGTGCGCCAACAGACAACTCTGCCACTTCTCTTTTCCATCCATCTCTTGAAGCACTACCCTGGTAACCGTAGCCCCTTAAAAAATCACGACGGTCGTTGTAAAGATTGGCAAAACGGGTAATGTAGAAACCGTTGGCACGACGGCCATATACATATTTATCATCGTATCCTTCCATCACGCCGGAGGCGCCGAGGTTGTAGTGATGATCCATCACGTTATGTCCCAATTCGCCTGAGCTGCTTCCCAACCCACCCGGCCAAAGATTGGTGGCCGAATTCATCAGTATCCAGGCACTGTTTAGCGCCGAAGCGTTGAGAAAAATGATGCGGCCAAAATATTCATAGGTCTGGTTGTTCTCCGTATCAAGCACTTCCACCCCGGTGGCTTTTTGTGTTTCTTTGTTGTAGAGTACCCGGGTAACGATGGCGTATGGACGAACAGTAAGATTATTAGTGGCTCTTGCAGCCGGCAAAGTGGAGGACTGGGTACTGAAATAACCACCAAAGGGACAGCCCTCCCAGCAACGGTTCCGGTACTGGCATTGGGTGCGGCCAGGTAAAGGCGCCGTGAGGTTGGCCACTCTTCCAATGATCAGGTGACGGTTAAATTTTTCTTTGATCCTTGCAGCTACGTCCTTCTCCACCATGTTCAGGTCCATTGGCGGCAGAAACTGGCCGTCGGGCAAATGAGGTAAGGATTCTATGGAGCCACTGATGCCCGCAAATTTTTCAACATAACTGTACCAGGGAGCAATATCACGGTAACGTATAGGCCAATCTACACCATGACCATCTTTGGCGTTGGCTTCAAAATCAAAATCGCTCCAGCGGTAGCTTTGACGGCCCCATAACAGCGAGCGGCCACCCATGCGGTAACTGCGCCACCAGGTGAATGGTTTTACTTCTGTATAAGGACAGTCTTTTTCATTGGCCCATGCATCCATTACCTGCTCCTGTGCTGCCCAGCCCCGATGAATAACCGGGTAATCTTTTTGTTGCTGCAGGGTGGTGTTTCCCCTGTGCTCAAAATCCCAGTGATTCTTACCTGCATTTTTATAATCGTGGATATGTTCGTGTGGAGCACCCCGCTCGAGCAGCAATACCTTCAATCCTTTTTCCGTCAGTTCCTTGATGGCCCAACCGCCGCTGATACCCGACCCTACCACGATGGCATCATAAGTGTTTTGTTGTTGGGCGCCGCTGTTAATGTTGAGACTATCCTGTGGCATGTTGCAAGTTTTGATTCAATCGTTATAATAATATAAAGGTAGAAAAGCAAAATGCCTTTGATTGCTAAAGTGAATTTTTCAGCAATCAAAGGCAAGTACTATTTTATCTTTTTCTTAAAATAAAATAACAATTCACCATCGCATGGCCCGGGCCTTAGTTACTGCCAGCCTGAAACGACTACCAGAATTTTGCATACAGCGCCAACAATATCAACACAGTGGCAACAATCATGGCAGTAATGGATGGTTTTACTTTAAACATTTCCCTATCCAGTTCAAAAGCATTAGGGTTAACTTTTGGCCCGGC
>CAYVLT010000082.1:6354-15803 GCA_964452405.1 uncultured Ferruginibacter sp. | reverse complement strand
GTTCGCACAGCTATTCCGAAACAGGAATCTACAACGACACGCTGGCAACTGCCACATGCGACAGCATCGTTACGCTAAACCTTACCGTAACTTCATTAAAAAGAGATTCAATCAATCAAACAATTTGCGAGGGACAAAACTTCATTGTGGGTGCCCACCTCTATGACCAGCCGGGTATTTATATCGACACATTAACTACCGGAGCCTGTGACAGTATTGTGGTGTTACAGCTATCAGTAAGTCCTTTAAAACGGGACACGATCAATCAAACGATTTGCGAAGGCCAAAGTTTTACCATAGGTACACATAACTATTCACAAACCGGAATTTACTCAGATACTTTGGCGACTGTGACATGCGATAGTATCGTAACCTTAGTTCTTACTGTCAGCCCATTAATAAGAGACAGCATTTCACGAACAATTTGTGAAGGGCAAAGCTTTTTCGTTGGTGTACATAGCTACAGCCAGAGCGGTATTTACAATGACACGTTGTCAACCGCCGCCTGCGACAGTATCGTTACTTTAACACTCGCAGTTACACCGTTAAAAAGGGATTCTATTTCCCAAACAATTTGTGAGGGTCAAAGCTTTTTGTTCGGCACAAACAGTTACACGCAGGCCGGTGTATATATCGATACAATTTCCACTACCACATGCGACAGTATTATTACCCTAACCCTTACTGTTAGTCCAATCAAAACAGATTCTATTGTAATGGCTGTCTGCGAGGGGCAGCATGTAACTGTTGGTTCGCATATGTATGCACAAACAGGCATTTACCGAGACACACTCGCTACCGCCACCTGCGATAGTATTGTGATCCTTGATCTGCGGGTAGGTGCCTGGAAAATTGATTCAATTGTTCAAACGATCTGTGAAGGACAATCCTTTTCAGTCGGAACGCACTCCTACACGCAAAGCGGCATTTACCGCGACACATTCCCTACCGTTACATGCGACAGTATAGTAATTCTAAACCTGGCAGTGAGCCCGCTAAAGATTGATTCCATCACACAGACTATCTGCGAAGGTCAACAGTTTATGGTGGGCGCACACACCTATGATCAGAGTGGTATTTACCGGGACACGCTCTCAACCGCTACCTGCGACAGCATCATCATTCTGAATCTTTCCGTACTGCCATTGAAAACAGACTCCATTTCACAGACCATCTGCGATGGGCAGAGCATTTCGATCGGTGCACATACCTATAACCAGGCGGGTATATACCGGGACACACTGTCTACGGCCACCTGCGATAGCATCGTAATTCTGAATCTTATCGTAACGCCACTTAAAAAAGATTCGCTGACGCAAACCGTCTGTTTTGGGCAAAGCCTTTCAATCGGCTCACATATTTATTCGCAAACCGGCATTTATACTGATACGCTGTCCACAGCCACCTGCGACAGCATCGTGGTATTGAACCTTACAGTGAAACCTCAGAATACCACCACCATCACCCGTTCCATTTGTGAGGGTCAATCAGTGTCCGTAGGTAGTCACGTGTATAACCAAACAGGCACTTACACTGATACTTTAACAACGGCTACCTGCGACAGCATTGTAATACTTCAGCTTACGGTAGGCGCCTGGAAAATTGATTCAATCGTTCAACGCATTTGCGAAGGACAATATTTTGAGGTGGGCAATCACCGTTACACGCAAACCGGCATCTACCGTGACACACTACCCACCGTTACCTGTGACAGCATTGTGATATTAAACCTCACTGCAGATCCCTTAAAAAGAACATCGGTTTCACAAACGATCTGCGAAGGACAAACGGTCACAATCGGTTCACACACCTATTCGCAAACCGGCACCTACACAGATACTATTGCTACCGTTACCTGCGACAGCATTGTTACCCTAAACCTTACCGTTAGTCCGTTGAAAACAACTTCAATCGCTCAAACCATCTGCGAGGGACAGGGTTTCACCGTTGGCACACACACGTACCTGCAGACAGGTGTGTACCGTGACACCCTTGCCACGGCTAACTGCGACAGCATTGTTACTCTTAACCTCACGGTGAGTCCGTTGAAAATAAATTCAATCACTCAAACGATCTGTGAAGGACAAAGCTTTACTGTTGGACCGCGTGGTTATACCCAAACAGGTATTTACAGGGATACGCTCACCACCGCTACCTGCGACAGCATCGTTATACTTGACCTCACGGTGAGTCCGTTGAAAATAAATTCAATCACCCAAACGATCTGTGAAGGACAAAGCTTTTCAGTTGGATCAAACCACTACAGTATTCCGGGCCAATACCGTGACACGCTGGCAACGGCCACCTGCGACAGTATCGTAATACTTGATCTCTCTGTCAGTCCGCTAAAAACAAGCGCATTGAATGAAACGATTTGCGAGGGACAGCGTTTTGCTGTAGGAGCACACAGTTATTCCTTAACCGGTCAATACCGCGACACCATTGCTACGGCTACCTGCGACAGCATCGTGGAACTGAACCTAACGGTGGAGCCAGCCCCACAAACCGGTATCAGCGCAACGCCGACGAGTATTGAACCGGGCGAAATAATACAATTAAATTGCTTGCCGGCTGCTTCTTATTTATGGGCTCCAGTCACACTTATCAGTGACCCGATATTGCAAAACCCAACAGCAACCCTTCAATCTTCGGGTTGGATCTACCTGCAGGTGAGCGCAGCCACCAATAGTTGCACCGCCACCGACTCCGTTTTCATATTCGTGAAAAATCCCGATAGTATTCCCTGCCCGGGAAAAAGCTATTTGCGTGTACCCAATGCATTTAGTCCTGACGGAAACGGTCAAAACGATGTGTTCAGGATCAAAGCACAAAATATAGGGCTAAAGCGTTTGCAGGTCTTTAACCGTTGGGGCGAGCTGGTATTTCAAACAACTGATCTGCAGGAGGGATGGAATGGATATTACAAAGGAAAAATTTACCCGGGCACTTATGTTTACAAGATCATATACACGGAGTGTAACCGGCCGGCACAAAAAACGCTTGCAGGCACACTGGTACTGGTTCAATAACTGCAAAAAGAGGGTGCCGGCAATTGACTGTAATTCGGGACGAGTATTTATAAAAATGCCCGGCTAATAATTAGCCGGGCATTAAGTTCTTAAAGTAGGAATTATTATTTCATCACCTCGGACATCGTTTTTCCGATATCTGCCGGGCTGGCCACCACGTGTATCCCACACTCTCCCATTATTTTCATTTTTGCTGCCGCCGTGTCATCTGCCCCGCCTACAATAGCACCGGCATGACCCATCCGGCGACCGGGAGGCGCTGTTTGCCCGGCGATAAATCCTACCACTGGCTTTTTGTTGCCTGTTGATTTGATATATTGAGCTGCCTCAGCTTCCATTCCACCCCCGATCTCACCGATCATAACGATACCATCTGTTTCAGGATCGTTCATAAACAATTCCACCGCCTGTTTGGTGGTGGTTCCGATGATCGGGTCACCCCCAATTCCAATCGCAGTGGAAATGCCAAGCCCGGCTTTCGCCACCTGGTCGGCTGCTTCGTAAGTTAAGGTGCCGCTTTTAGAAACGATACCAATGCGTCCTTTCTTAAAGATAAAGCCAGGCATGATACCCACTTTACATTCTTCTGCTGTAATGATGCCCGGGCAGTTTGGACCAATAAGGCGGGTGTCTTTACCCTGCAGGTAATTTTTCACTTTCACCATGTCCTGCACCGGGATGCCCTCTGTAATACATACCACCAGGGCGATACCTGCTTCGGTTGCTTCCATTACCGCATCGCCGGCAAAGGCAGGCGGCACAAATATGATACTAACGTTAGCGCCTGTGGCTTTTACAGCGTCGGCTACGGTATTAAAAACGGGCTTATCTAAATGAGTGGTTCCACCTTTTCCCGGCGTTACACCGCCTACTACATTGGTTCCATACTCTATCATCTGGGTTGCGTGGAAGGTTCCTTCTGTACCGGTAAATCCCTGTACAATCACTTTGGAATCTTTATTGACTAGTACTGACATATCGTTTCGTTAAGTGGTTGCAAAATTAGGATTGTTAGGTGACACAACGAAACTTATTTCAATGAGTATTAACGCATACGTTGCCGGAAAAATCGACGATAATATGCAGGTACCAAGGCAAAAAAAGAGGGCCCGAGAAGAGCATTCGGGAAGGAAAAAGACAACGTCGGAAAAACCTACAACCCAATGTCCAAAAGCATTTCCACTTCTATGCCTGGTCGAAACTGATACATTCTTTTAATTCTTTTTCTGTGTAAGAAAGTCCATACTGTTTCAACACATCATCCGGAACACCATTCCATTGATTAGGCCTGTTACCCACATACCCTACGTCTTTTCCACCCATCTCGGAAGTATAAAAACCGGTGACTGTAAGATCTCTCATGCGGTTGAAAAAGGCCACGCCCTGCTTAAATGCCGGCGATGCTTTTTCAGGATAGGCAATATCGTCGATGATAGCCAGGCGTTGCGGACCGGTTATTTCTGTGAACGATTTTTCAAACCGTTTGAGGCTTTCCATTTCGAGCCACCGCAGGCCTCCCCTTAACGGTGTTTGGTGATGCGGCATGTCTTTTACGATAAATTCGATGAATGTGGGTACACCTGCTTCAGTTGCACTGCCACTCACTTCATCTTTTGGAATAATGATGTCCACCAAAACAGTGATGGTTGCCATCTCTGCCGGGGTGAAAAAAGTATCGGCCTGCAATTTTTTATTGAAGACTTTCTCTTCCTCCATCCGGTCCGCATCCGCATCTCCTGCAGCAGTTGCCGCCGTAGCTTCATTTTTTTCTGTATTGTTACATGCATCCAGCATGATACCCGCCGAAGCAGTTCCAACAATCAGGGCTTTAATGGATTTGCGCCTGTCCATAATCGTAAGTTGAGTTTTATCCGGCAGCAGCGCTTCATCCTGCCATGCGACCCGGTGCGGGATGCCCCGGATTGAGCCTGCTGCCGGCAGATTATAAATTCATTTTTTTCAGTTGATCAACAATATATTCGCTGGCCCGCATGCTGAGAGCAAGAATCGTCCAGGTAATGTTTTTATCAGCCTGTGAAACAAATTGCCCGCCATCTACATTGAACAGGTTTTTGCAGTCATGCGCCTGGCTCCATTTGTTGAGTGCTGATTTTTTGGGATCATCCCCCATCCGCACGGTGCCAGCCTCATGGATAATGTTACCGGGATTTGAAAGTCCATAGTTATTTTTTTCATCATCGTCGTCGCCCCAGGTAATCACAGCACCCATTTTATGCATGATTTCCCGGAACGTATCTTTCATATGCTTCGCCTGCTTTATTTCATGATCGCTGTATTTTGTGTTAAAACGCAAAACAGGAATACCATATTTGTCAACCACGCTGGGATCAATTTCACAGTAATTCGATTCCAATGCAATACTCTCTCCCCTGCCAGCCATGCCAACACCGGCGCCGTAGAAATAACGCACATCTTCTTTTAGTGAGGCACCATAGCCCCCCGCCTGCTTTTGCTTACCGTTAACCGGGAACTTGCCGTTTTGCCCCTGCATACCAAATCCAAAACCATAAGCAGGCTGATCCATGCCGCCCCAGTATTCAATGTGGTATCCCCGCGGAAAATCAAGTTTTTTGTTATCGCCCCACCACGGTGAATACACATGCATCCCGCCCACACCATCTTCGTTGTACCGCTTCCTTCCAAACAATTGCGGCAACACTCCTCCCATGGCTGCACCGGTACTGTCATGCAGGTATTTTCCCACCACGTTGCCAGAGTTGGCAATCCCATTGGGATGTTGTTTTGATTTTGAATTCAGCAAAAGCCTCGCACTCTCGCAAGCGCTGGCTGCCAATATCACCACCTTGCCTCTTACCTGGTATTCCTGCAGGTCGCCTTTGTGAACATACGACACACCGGTGGCAAGACCTTCATCGTTTGTAAGTACTTCCCTGGCCATTGCATTCGTTACCAGGTCAACATTACCCGTTGCCACAGCAGGTTTAATCAATACAGAGGAAGATGAAAAATCGCCGTACACTTTACACGAACGGTTACATTGTCCGCAAAAGAAACAGGCTCCCCTGTCTTTGTTGATCTGTTTGGTGAGTATAGACAAACGCGAGGGAATAACGGGAACGCCTGCCCCAAAAGCAGCTTTTTTGATAAACAGTTCATGCAACCTTGGTTTGGGTGGCGGAAGAAAGATGCCATCCGGATCGTTGGGCAATCCTTCATTGCTGCCGAACACACCGAGTAACTGATCTATTTTATCATAATAGGGTTTGATCTCATCATAACCGATCGGCCAGTTATCTCCCAGCCCGTCGATATCCCTTCGCTTAAAATCATTCGGCCCAAAACGGAGCGAAATCCTTCCCCAGTGATTGGTGCGTCCTCCCACCATCCTGGCCCGCCACCATTCCCATTTATCACCTTCCGCATGGGTGTAGGGCTCTCCGTCAATTTCCCACCCCCAGTAACAACCGTCGAAATCACCGAAGGGTCTGAATTTGGTACTGGCGCCCCTCCTGGGAGATTCCCATGGGTTTTTTAATTGCGCCGAATTTAGGGCAGGGTCGTAGTTGGGACCAGCCTCCAGCACACACACTTTTAACCCGGCGTTGGCGAGTACATAGGCTGCCATACCGCCTCCGGCGCCCGATCCAACGATCACGGCATCATATAACTTTGATTGCTTTTTTATCTGAAGGGTATCTCCCATAATTTGCTTTTTTTATTGAAATCATGCAAGGCGGTATACCGCTGGTAAAAACACGAACTCCCCACCGCTTACGGATGGGGAGTCGTAATCATTTATTGAACAGCATGCCTCAAAGCTGTTTTACTTTTATATTCCTGAACCAAACTGCAAAGCCATGATCCTGCAAAGCAATCTTGCCTGACATAAATGCGCCGAAACCCGGCATGTCTTTAAACTTACTGTCAGCAATTAGTTTTTTCCAATGATCATCCCACATGGTGGTGGAGATTACATCAACGCCGTTAAGCCTGATGGTAAGTTTACCTTTGTTGCAGATGATCTCTGCCTTGTTCCACTGATCATACGGCTTTACAGTTTCAATGCGGCAACTGATCAAATCGTACAAATCACTTGCACGGTGCTTTTTGATCTGTCCGTCTTCATGCCCATCATTGTCGAGCACCTGCACTTCGGGACCTGTATACCAGGGATATTCATATTTTTCTTCTTCCTGCACATAATACATGATGCCGCTGTTCCCTCCCTTACTGATCTTCCATTCCAGTTTCAAATGAAAATTGGTGAGTATCTTATCATTCACTATGTCTCCACCGCCTTTTACCTGCCAGCCATCTTTCTGCATGGTATCGAGATACAGTGCTCCATCCGCCACTTTCCAGGCTTCCCCGATCACGGGTTTATTATAGGTATGCCAACCCTTGGTTGTTTTACCATCAAAAAGCAATGTCCAGCCATCCTTTTTTTCAGCGGCTGTAAGTGTATTTGGTTTTTGTGCAATAACGCCTGCACAAATGAGGGTAGTGATGAACGTTAGTGTAAGTTTCATAACAGGCAGTTTTACTTTTTTAACATGAGAACATATTTCACCATTGCTGCTGCATCTTCCGGAGAAATGGACGGATGCGGTGTCATAGGTACCGTACCCCAGTTACCCGAACCACCTTTGATCACCTTGGATGCAAGCATAGAAATGTTTTCCGGTGTATTGGCATATTTATCGGCCACTTTCCGGTAAGCCGGCCCGGTAGATACGTCGTCGATCTTATGACAGGTAAAGCAATCGGATTTACTAACGAGGTCGCGACCGGCCACAAATGCCGGATCATCTGTAACATCTTTTTTATCAGAACTATCAGTACTGGTGTCACTGTTGCCACCGCAAGCCAAAAGAGCAGCAGATACAGCAAAGCATAAAAGGATTTTTTTCATACGTGTTGTTTAGTAAGTTGAATAATTATAAACCGAGCAATTTTTTGTTGAAGTTGTCATCCGATTGTGTCTGCGCAAAATCATCAAATGCTTTTTCCGTAACCCTGATGATGTGATCTTTGATGAAAGGTGCTCCCTCAGCCGCTCCGTCTTCTGAATTTTTTATGGCACATTCCCATTCCAGCACCGCCCAGCCCTTGTAATCGTATTGGGCTAATTTACTGAAGATTGTTTTAAAATCAACCTGCCCATCTCCAAGGCTCCGGAAACGGCCAGCCCTGTTGATCCAGCTTTGAAAGCCACCATATACGCCCTGTCTTCCGGTTGGATTCAACTCTGCATCTTTAACATGAAAAGCTTTGATGCGGTCATGGTAAATATCTATATAGGCAACGTAGTCGAGATGCTGCAACACAAAATGTGAGGGATCATACAGGAGGCAGGCCCTTGGATGATGGTTCACTTTTTCAAGGAACATCTCATAGGATGCACCGTCATGCAGGTCTTCGCCCGGGTGAATTTCATAACAGATATCCACACCGCATTCGTCGAAATACTGCAGGATGGGCAACCAACGGTTGGCCAGTTCAGTAAAACCGGTTTCCACCAAACCTGCGGGTCGCTGTGGCCAGGGATATACCAGGTGCCACAACAAAGCACCACTGAACGTGGCGTGTGCATTAAGTCCTAAATGTTGGGAAGCTTTTGCTGCAAATTTCAGCTGCTCCACTGCCCAGGCGGCTTTTTCCTTTGGCCTGCCCTGTAAAGCTGCGGGTGCAAAACCATCAAACAAAGTGTCGTAGGCCGGGTGCACGGCAACCAACTGCCCCTGAAGGTGCGTGGATAATTCCGTAATCGCCACACCGGCTTCTTTTGCAGTACCGGCCAATTCATCTGCATAGGTTTTACTTTCAGCTGCCAGGGCCAGGTTGATAATACGGCTGTCCCAGCTGGGAACCTGTACTCCCACAAATCCTTTATCTGCTGCCCACTTGCAGATGGATGCGAATGAATTGTACGGCGCATCGTCAGATGCAAACTGTGCTAAAAAGATTCCGGGCCCTTTGATGGTTTGCATACGGCTGATCGTTTATAGGTGAAGCAACATCATTTTCGTTTACTGGTAACTGGTAGTTGGATAATCACACGGCAAAGGGCGTCCACTTAACATCTGACCGGGAGGAATCCACCACGGTATCAATGAAAGCCATTCCCCTGATGCCCTCTTCCACACCGGGATAATCCGCCGCCTCCGGCGGTGCGTCCGAGCCCTCAATTTTTGCCGAGAGGCTCAGGATAAAATTCCTGTAAATATTTGCAAAAGCTTCGAGGTACCCCTCAGGGTGTCCTCCAGGTGTGCGGCAATTAAAAGTGGCATAAGACGAAAGACGATCACCATAGTTGCCGCCGGCCCTCAACACCTGTGCAGGTGCATCCAGCCACTTAACCAGCAAGGTATTGGGCTCCATTTGTGCCCATTCCAAACCTCCCTTTTCGCCGTATATTCTTATCTTAAGCGCATTCTC
>CAYVLT010000082.1:0-6344 GCA_964452405.1 uncultured Ferruginibacter sp. | reverse complement strand
TTGCAAAAGACCCTCTCCCATGCACCACCACTTCCTCTCCCGCCGCCACCTGCGATGCCATCAGCACCCCTGCCGCACCATTGTTGAATTTCAGCAACACATTGCCGTCATCATCCAGCAACCTGCCAGGCACCATGGCATGAAGGTCGGCACAAAGATGCGTGATCTTCAACCCGGAAATATACTCTGCCAGGTGCGCAGCATGCGTTCCGATATCTCCCATACAACCGGCTTTGCCACTCTTTGCCGGATCTGTTCTCCACGCTGCCTGCCGGTTCCCTTCTTTTTCACTCAGCTTACTCAACCAGCCCTGGGGATATTCCACCCAAACCTTTCGAATATTTCCCAGTACGCCGTCGGCCACCATAGCTCTTGCTTGTTTAACCATCGGGTAGCCGGCATAGGTATGCGTTAAACAAAGCAACAATCCCGTGTCATCCACTATCTTTTTTAAAGCCAATGCCTCTTCTAAATTAAAAGTGATGGGTTTTTCGATCACAACATTGAATCCTTTTTCGAGCGCCATTTTTGCAGGAGCAAAATGAGCAAAATTGGGCGTAACGATCGTTACAAAGTCGATTCTTTTATCGGCCGGTAGCTGACTTTCCTTTTCAAGCATGGCCTCGTAACTGAGGTAAGTTCTTTCGGGAGATAAAAACAATGCCTCCCCTGAAGCCCTGGCTGCGTCGGGATCAATACTTAGTGCACCACAAACGAGTTCGGCCATCCCATCCATGTTCAAAGCAATCCTGTGTATGGCTCCAATGAAAGCATCTTTTCCCCCGCCGATCATGCCCATGCGTAGTTTTCTTTTCATATAGCGAATGAAGATTTTATTGAGAAGGAAATTTCAGGCAAGTTTACGAAATAAGATTTCTTTGAACCAAGATATTTTTTGCCGGTGGATTATATTTTAATCACAGTAATACTTTTTTATCTGAACAGAGACAGCAAACGTTTGAAAAAACTTTTTTTTCATCCATTCGTAAAAAAATATTGCCGCACCTGGCAAAATGAAAAATAAAAATTTACATTTAATCCCTGTTACACGATTGCCCAATAAATCACTTTAATTGCTTTTATGAAAAGTACAGTTCGCTTCCAGTTAAGCTGCATGATGTTTCTTAATTTTTTTATCTGGGGTGGCTGGTTTGTTACCCTCGGTACTTTTCTAAACAATAACCTGCATTCATCCGGCGCCGAAAGCGCCAGTGTTTTTTCAACACAGTCCTGGGGTGCCATCATTGCACCTTTTATCATCGGGCTGATTGCCGACCGTTATTTTAATGCAGAGAAAATACTGGCAGTGTTACACCTTGCAGGCGCCGTGCTGATGTACCAGATGTATAAAGCTGCCGACATCTCTACCTTTTATCCTTACGTATTTACATATATGATCGTGTACATGCCAACATTGGCGTTGGTAAATTCTGTTGCCTTCAACCAGATGAACAACCCTGAAAAAGAGTTTTCCTCCATCCGTGTGTTTGGTACCGTTGGTTGGATCGTGGCAGGGCTCGCCATCAGTTATATTTTTCATTGGGATTCAAAAGAGAATACAGAGAATGGTTTGTTAAAAAACACGTTCCTCATGTCGTCTGTGGCTTCGTTGTTATTAGGCTTGTTTAGTTTTACATTGCCAAAAACACCTCCGAAAAGAAGTTCGGGTGAAAAGGTAAGTGTGAGCGAAATGCTGGGACTGAATGCGCTCAAACTGTTGAGCGACCGCAATTTTGCCATCTTCTTTGTATCCTCGGTACTGATCTGTATTCCGTTGGCATTTTATTACCAGAATGCTAATGCATTTCTTTCGAATATCGGCATGGATAACCCAACCGGTAAAATGACGATCGGCCAGATCTCAGAAGTGTTGTTTTTGTTGTTGTTACCTGTGTTCTTTACCAGGTACGGATTTAAGAAAACCATCCTTGTTGGGATGCTGGCCTGGGCATTGCGCTATGCGTTGTTTGCCTATGGCAACGCAGGCAGCCTGAGTTTTATGCTTATCGCCGGAATTGCCTTGCATGGTGTTTGCTATGATTTCTTTTTTGTATCCGGGCAAATTTACACCAATACAAAAGCCGGTGAGAAATATAAGAGTGCTGCGCAGGGACTCATCACCCTGGCCACCTATGGCATCGGTATGTTGATTGGTTTTTGGGTGGCAGGTCTTATCACCGACCAATACAAAACCGGCGACAACACATTCAACTATAAAATGATCTGGCTCATTCCTTCAGGCATTGCCCTGGTGGTATTCCTGATTTTTGCAGGAGCTTTTAAAAATGAAAACAAAGAACCGGCGCTTACCTCTCATTAATAAATACGGTATGAAAAAAACAAGCCGCAGAGATATGATAAAAAATTTTACCGCCGCATCCGTAGCCATTGGTGCAGCCGGCGCTTTATCTGCCTTTGAGGCTTCACCTGGGCGTAGCGCTTTAAAAAACAACATCAATCATTCGGTTTGCAGGTGGACCTTTAATCACCTGTCGGTGGAAGAACTTTGCAAGGCAGTGAAGCAAATTGGGTTTTCCGCGATTGATCTTGTTGGGCCTGCCGACTGGCCTGTATTGCAGCAATACGGTGTGTACTCTTCTATGTGCAACGGAGCAGAAATAAACCTTACCGATGGTTTTGTAGAAAAAAACTTTCATCCCGTGCTGGTTAAAAATTATACTGAAATGATTCCGCTCGTGGCAAAGGCCGGGTATAAGGACCTGATTTGCTTCAGCGGAAGTCGCAGGGGCATGGATGATGAAACCGGTTTGGCTAATGCAGCCGAGGGCTTAAAGAAGATCATTGGTATCGCAGAAAAAAACGGCGTTACGCTGCATATGGAACTGTTGAACAGTAAAATTGATCATAAAGATTACATGTGCGACAGAACTCCCTGGGGCGTTGCGCTGTGCCAAAAGCTGGACTCAGAAAATTTTAAATTATTGTACGATATCTATCATATGCAGATTGATGAGGGAGACGTGATCAGGACCATCCGGGATCATCACGCCTTTTTCGGTCACTACCATACCGCGGGTGTGCCAGGCCGCCATGAGATAGATGATTCACAGGAATTGTATTACCCGGCAATTGCCAGGGCGATTGTTGAAACCGGGTTTAAGGGGTATATGGCCCAGGAATTTATTCCAACCGGAAAAACAGATGCGGAAAAATTACTGGCGCTTGAAGCAGCCGTAAGAACCTGTGATGTGTAAACATACTCAACACTCAAAACTTATAATTTAACGACATGCCTGAAAACAACACGTACGACGCCATTGTAATTGGCTCCGGTATCAGCGGCGGCTGGGCCGCCAAGGAACTCACGGAAAAGGGATTGAAAGTGCTAATGCTTGAAAGAGGTGAAGATATTAAGCATGTGAAAGACTATGTAAATACCAACAAAGACCCCTGGGAGTTTCCACATGCGGGAGGAAGAACACAAAAAATGATACAGGAACATCCTGTACTTAAGCGGGATTACCCGCTCAATGAAATGAACCTTAATTGGTGGGCCAGTGATATCGACAGTCCGTACACTGAAATAAAGCGATTTGACTGGTTCAGGGGTTACCATGTTGGCGGACGTTCGTTGATGTGGGGCCGCCAGAGTTACCGCTGGAGCGATTTTGATTTTGAGGCCAATGCAAAAGATGGTTATGGCGTAGACTGGCCCATCCGGTACAAAGACATTGCACCGTGGTACGATCATGCTGAAAAATTTGCCGGCATCAGCGGCTCAAAAGAAAACCTGCCACAATTACCTGACGGACAATTTATGCCACCGATGGACCTGAACTGTGTTGAAAAAGACGTGGCCGCACGTATCAAAGAACATTATAAAAATGCCCGCACCATGATCATCGGGCGGGTAGCGAATATTACTGAACCCCTTGAAGGAAGAACCAATTGCCAGTATCGTAATAAATGCTGGCTAGGATGTCCGTTTGGAGCTTATTTCAGCACTCAGTCTTCTACCCTGCCGGCCGCATTGAAAACCGGCAACCTAACGGTAAGGCCTATGTCGATAGTTACAAGAATCTTGTACGATAAAGACAGCAAAAAGGCAAAGGGCGTTGAAGTGCTGGATGCTGAAAACAATAAAACCTATGAGTTTTTCAGCAAGATCGTTTTTGTAAATGCCAGCACTTTAAATTCAACCTGGATATTGATGAATTCCGCAACGGATATATGGCCGGACGGATTGGGCAGCAGCAGCAATGCACTTGGCAGAAACCTGATGGACCATCACCTCGGGGTGGGTGCCAGCGGCCACGTGGAAGGGTACGAAGATAAATACGTATATGGGCGCAGGGCAAACGGAATTTATGTGCCCCGCTACCAGAATTTATTTGGCGACAAAAGAGATTATTTACGTGGCTTTGGCTACCAGGGAAGCGCCAGCAGGGAAGGCTGGAGAAGAAACATTGCCGAATTTGCTGTAGGCGCTGATTTTAAAAACGCCCTCACTGAACCGGGTAGCTGGACGATGGGTATGGGTGGCTTTGGCGAAATACTTCCCTACCCCGAAAACCGCGTTACACTTGACAAAAACAAAAAAGATAAATGGGGCCTCAATGTGCTGGCCATCGACTGCGAACTGAAGGAGAATGAAAAGAAAATGCGTAAAGACATGCAGAATGATGCTGTTGAGATGCTTACAGCAGCCGGGGTAAAAAATGTACAGGGCTGGGAAAGCGACGGTACCCCAGGCAGGGGCATTCATGAAATGGGAACCGCAAGGATGGGAAAAGATCCTAAAACATCCGTCCTCAATGGCAACAACCAGGTTTGGGACGCAAAAAATGTATTTGTAACAGATGGTGCTGCCATGGCCTCAGCCGCCTGCGTAAATCCATCGCTCACCTACATGGCGCTCACCGCAAGGGCCGCCAATTTTGCTGTGGACGAATTAAAGAAAGGCAACCTGTAAACGGATTGCCGGTAACATTAATTATAAAAGTTTCATCATAGGGAAAGAAGAATTGACGATTAGCTTTTCTTTTTTTCTTTCAAGCTCAAATAAAAAATTATGAACAGGAGAGATCTTTTGAAAATGGTGACACTGGCTACCGGTGCTGTTGTGGTAGGCAGTGAATTCTTTTTGTCGGGCTGTAAAAACAATGATTCCCTCGGCGGAAATACATTTACAGCAGACGATATCGCATTTCTGGACGAGGTGGCAGATACCATCATCCCCGCCACCACCAGCCCGGGAGCTAAAGAAGCAGGCGTGGGAAAATTTATGACGGTAATGGTGAACGATTGTTACGATGACCGTGACCAAAAGATTTTTCATGCCGGCATCGTTAAACTGAACGAGGCCAGTGAAAAAAAGTTCAGCAAAGGGTTTATGGACATCACTCCGCAGCAGCGGCAGGAACTGTTAACTGAACTGGACAAAGGGAACATTGCCTTCAATAAAAAAGTAGATGCTGCTTTTGACGCCTATACCCAGGAACAAAAAACGCAGATGGCGTTAGATAAAAACAAAACAGGTGCCGATCCTAAAGGCGATAAGCAACGGGAAAACCCGGATTATTATTACACCATGATGAAGCAACTGACTATACTGGGTTATTTCACATCTAAGGAAGGGGCTACAAAAGCACTGAGGTATGACCCTGTTCCCGGAAAGTATGACGGTTCCTATCCCTATAAAAAAGGAGACAAGGCCTGGGCAACAACGTAACGATCACCATTAATATTTTTTTCATGTTAAACAGAAGATCCTTCTTAATCAACTCGGGAATCATGGCGGCAGGTTCATTAATCGGCTGCAGCACCTATGCCGCAGGCTTCGATAAAAAAACGATTGGCCTGCAACTGTATTCGTTGCGTGATGAAGTGCCGGCCGGACTTGCAGCCGTACTAAAAAAAATGTCGGAAGTGGGTTACAACAGCGTTGAAATGTATGGATACAATACTGCTGATGGCTTTTTCAAAAACAGCCCGGCTGATGTAGCTGCCCTGTTGAAATCAAACAACATCATTTCTCCCAGCGGTCATTACCAACTGGATCTCTTTGACAAAGACGGGCAGCAAACAATAGATGCAGCAAAAACATTGGGGCACACATATATCGTGATTCCGTGGCTGCCCGAAGAAAAAAGAAAATCGCTCGACGATTACAAAGTGCTCGCTGAGAAAATAAATAAAGCCGCCCTGTTGTGTAAAAAGAATGACATCAAAATGGCGTACCACAACCATGATTTTGAATTCAGGAAATATGAAGGAGATGTATGCGGCTATGATATTTTGTTGAAAGATTGCGACAAGAGCCTTGTTGCTTTTGAAATGGATCTTTTTTGGGTGGTGTTTGCCGGCCAGGACCCTGTGACGCT
>CAYVLT010000081.1:0-15817 GCA_964452405.1 uncultured Ferruginibacter sp. | reverse complement strand
CGCTCAACCGTCCCAACCTTACCTGGTCCATCTCTGCCAGGCGGTCATTTTTTTTTATTGTTGTAAGCGGGACCGGTTTTTTTAATTTTTTCAGCGGCTTAATATCAGCCGCCACCCACCGGTCATCTTCGGTGGTAGGGTCCTGGTAGGCTTCCCTGGTTACTTTTGCAATACCTACTATCTCCACTCCTTCGTTGCTGTGATAATACAACACTTCATCTCCTTTTTTCATTGCCCGGAGGTTGATGCGGGCTGCATAATTCCTTACGCCGCTCCAGCAGGTTTGTTTTTCCTCTACAAATTGATCCCAGCTATACACAGTGGGCTCTGATTTCACCAGCCAATATGCCATCGGTTAAAATTTACTGTAAATAATGTCAGCCCGTAAAAGTAACAAACATCAGGTGTTTTCATCACAAAAAAAACGGCAGGAACCTGTAAATACGGTTAGGCCCTCCTGTTAGTGAAAAAAAATTGCGAATTAAAAATCCAACGAAAAGAATAAGTCGTATCTCTTTGTACCTGCCGGTTATCCATTTCCTTTCACCAGTGTTTTATTCACCCTAAAATGACAATTATGAAAACAAATACATTAAAAAAAACGATGGCATGGGTATTTTCTGTGAGTACTGTGCTGGTATTGCTGGTACTGTTGCACGTATACCTCGTTACAAGACCGGTAGAAAGGCCGGCCAATTACAAGGTAATGGTGCGGGTGGACGTGAATGGCAATATTCAACCGGAGCATGCAACAAAAATCATTGCCTGGTTGCGGAGCCAGCCGGCTGTGGATCATGTTGCAGCGATCAGCGCCGGTAGCCCGATCCTTTTCACCTACTTTCCTGCGAAAGGAAATGCAGATGCCATTGTTGATCGAATGAATACGGTGTTTCAGCTGCCGGCAAAGCGATACCTGCCCACCGAGGCCGAAATGCAATCCGGCTGCCCAGTTGCCGGCACTACGGCCCGGAAAGCCATCAGTTTCCTGCAAAATCTTTTTTAACGCTTATTATAAACACTTAAAAAACGAACTATGAAAAAAATGACAATGCCGGTGATCCTGGCTGCTGCTCTGTTTACCGTAATGCTGGCTGGATCCTGCAAAAAGGACGACAAGGTTGTTACTCCGCAACCCACATTATACGATTCGCTGGGCGGAAGCACCATGGTGGCAGACCCGGCCAATAGTGGAATGATGATTGAAAAAGGCCGGTTAGGTATCCGGTCGGTAGTGGATAGTACCATTTTTGTGATTGCGGGTGATAACCGCATCAATGGAAAATTTACCGTACTGTTATCAGAAGTTACGAGTGGTAACCTCAGTGGTTTTATGGAGTTGAGTAAAAATCTCACTGATTTTGTTGCGGTAGCAACCGGCGCCACCCATTACACGTATACCGGCGATGATATGGTGGCAGCGCATGATCCGGCCCAAAATTCACGCATGAATGGCAAGGCGAGCAATGCCGATTTTGATGCTTTTGTGGAAGACCTGGTTGCTGGTGCCAACCAGAATGGAGTGCCGGCAAACCTTGTCGGTTCTCTCGGCCGGCTGGTGGAAACCCTTCGTACAAAAGTGGTGCAACAGTAAAGAACTTTAGTAAGGTTAGCTAAAACAGTCAACAACCTGTACAGCCGTACCTGGTGCAGGTTGTTGACTATTTTTCTTTCCACAGAGCTGGATAAAATACTTGACTGCTTTGCCTTCTGCCGGAAAAGCAGGCGTATCAAACCCAACTTTGTTTCTCGATGTAGATGTGCGAAAGGTGGTTGGTGTTTGCTGCCGTGAAAATATTAAGGAGCATTTCAATCCCACCCGCTGGCCAGCACGTCGGCGATATGAATGGTTTTTTGCGGAAGGCCTTTGTTTTTGATATAGCCGTCGAGGTGCATGAGGCAGCTCAGGTCAGTGGAGATGATGTAATCGGCGTTCGTAGCGCCTGCGTTACTGGTTTTTTGGTCGGCCATGGCCACGGAAATGGCATCGAATTTAACAGAAAAGGTTCCGCCAAACCCGCAACAGGTATCTGTTTCCTTCATCTCAACCAGGGTTAAACCCTGCACGTTGTCCAGTAGTTTTCTCGGCCCTTCTTTGATGCCGCATTCTCTTAATGCAGCACAACTATCGTGGTAGGTGGCGGTGGCGTTGAAAATGGCGCCATAGTGCTCGATCTTTAATACATCGGTTAAAAATTGAGTGAACTCAAACATCCGGTCACCGGGAAAATTGAGCTGGCTCTTTTGTGCCGAATCTTCAAACAATGTGCGGTAGTAGTTTTTTACAAACCCCACGCAGCTTGCACTCGGACAAACTATGTAATCAGCGTTATCAAAGTCCCTGATGAATTTGGAACAGACTTCTCTGGCCTCCTGCTGATACCCCGCGTTAAAAGCCGGCTGTCCGCAACAGGTTTGGTTACTATTATAATGAACTTCGCAGCAGGCTTTTTCCAGCACTTTCACCATATTAAAGGCGGTTTGCGGGTAAAGCTGATCAATAAAACAAGGTATAAATATCTGCACTTTCATTTGCCTGTTCGTATGGCTGCCAGTGGCAGTGGTGAGTTAACGGGTAGAAGTCGTCCGGGCTGTAAGCGTATACACTACACTGTGAGTTCAGGAAGCGGCGATCATTTTCAAAGCTGTAATGGCGGCCTCCTCTCCTTTATTGCCATGTTTACCTCCTGTTCTCTCATCAGCCTGTTGTTGGTTGTCGACCGTAAGTACCCCGAAAATGCTGGGTACCGGCAGCAATAAATTCAGTTGCAATAACCCGTCGGTAACAGCCCTGCACACATATTCAAAATGCGGAGTATCACCCCTGAGCACGCATCCCAGGGCGATGAAGGCATGGGGCTTATCTTCTTTATACTTATGTTGCTCCCAGTACCGCCTGATGCCGAAAGGTATTTCGAATGCACCGGGAACTGTGATGGTGGTAAAGGATACATTAGCGGCCTGCAGTATCTTTTTACAACCTGCTTCCAGTGCATCGGTAATGGCGGCATTCCATTCGGTACGTACCATCACTACACAGGCACCCTTCGGTAGTTGGATGCCTGTTGTATTTAATAAGCTATCAGTATCGGCTGACATACGCTATTCAGTTATTTCAGGATGGGATCAATTGCTGAACACACCAAGCCGGGCAAGGTATTTGTCAACTTCATTTGCATGACTGCTCCTTGGATATTCATCCTTGATCTTTTTAAACAGGTCCACCGCCTCGGTTGACTTACCAATCGCGTCTGCAAACAAAGCTGCTTTGTACAAAGCTTCCGCAGTCATAAATTCATCTTTGGTATTAACCGCCGCTGCTTTTTTGTAATAATCGAAAGCTTCGTCATTCTTTTTAAGCTCGGCATTCGCATCACCCAACATAGAATAAGCCGCTGTTTGCACCTGGGTGGCTTTGGTTGAGAAGTCTTTCAGTTGCTTGATAGCATTGTTGAAATCCTTGTTGTGCAGGTAACAGGCGCCTGCGATGAAATGAGCCCTGTTGCCGGCTTCTGTGCCGCCGTAACCACTGATCACTTTCAGCACGCCGGTGGTTATTCCCATTCCACCGCCATTCAATACTGCATTTACAGAATCTTTATTGAAGGATGCCTGCTGGGCCATTTTATCAAACAGTGTTTCGGCCGGGAAAATCATATCGGCCGCTTTTTCTTCGTTCGGATCTTTTACAAAATTTTTGTAGGCATACCAACCTCCCACAACCAGGATCACGGCGCTACCAACATAAATAATCGGCTTGCTGAATTTTGCCCAGAAGTCCATTGCTTTATCAACGGCTTCATTTTTTTCAACAGCTTCTGCTGTCACTTGCTTTTCTGACATTTTTAGATCGAAAATTATAAATTAGAAATTAAACATTGTGCGATTTCCTGGTGAAAACTACCCACCCTTAGTCCATAATGAAGGGGTAATCTTCCTGTACATACACATCTTTCAACAACTCGTCTTCTGCCGGCCACGGACTTTCTTCGGCAAACTTCACACATTCTTCCACCTGTAACCTTACTCTTTCATTGATCACCTCGATGTCTGCATCCGGTACCTTGTATTCTGTTTTGAGCATGTTGAGCACATGATCAATCGGGTCACGTTGTTTGTATTCTTCCACTTCTTCCTTGGTGCGGTATTTCTGCGGATCACTCATACTGTGGCCTTTGTACCGGTAAGTTTTTATTTCCAACAAGGTTGGTCCGCCGCCTTCGCGGGCCCTGGTTACAGCCCTTGACATAGCATTGTGAACATCTTCAGGGCTCATACCATCCACACTGTCTGCCGGCATGTCATAGGCATCACCCAGTTTATAAATATCCAGTACATTACTGGTACGGGCTACAGAGGTACCCATGGCATACTGGTTGTTTTCACAGATGAAGATCACCGGTAATTTCCAGGTCATCGCCATATTGAAGGTTTCATGCAACATTCCCTGCCTGGCGGCGCCATCTCCAAAAAAAGTGAGTGACACATTTTTAGTGCCTTTGTATTTTTCAGCAAAAGCCAATCCTGCTCCTGTACCGATCTGTGCTCCCACAATTCCGTGGCCGCCAAAAAAACCTACATCCACACCAAAAAAGTGCATACTGCCTCCCTTGCCCTTGCTGCAACCGGTGGCCTTGCCATACAATTCAGCCATGCTGGCGTTAGGACTCACACCTTTTGCAATGGCGAGGGCGTGACAGCGATAGGCCGTTATGAATTTATCCTCTGGTTGCGTTGCCGTCATGCAACCGGCAGCTACTGCTTCCTGGCCGATGTACAGGTGACAGAAGCCCCTGATTTTTTGCATTCCGTACAATTGACCGGTTTTTTCTTCGAACCTGCGTAATAAAAGCATCAGTTCGTACCAGTATAAATAGGTTTCTTTAGAAAACTTTGTAGCCAAGGTTTTGAATTTTAGTCGGCAAAGATAAGGGAGAATGAGTGAATATAAAATACCATAGCCGGCTGTGAATATTTAGGTTATAAAGTTTGCAAACTCCTTTAACATGGGGTACTTTTATCAGGGTCGCCCGGTGGCTACGAACCTGGTAAGGCCCCGGCCCTGCGCTGCTTTCTCCCCTACTTAACTGTGAACCAGGGTGGATGAAAGCAACGATGTGACTGTTAACAACCGCAGGCTGTTTCGGGATCACCGGTTGCGACCGGGCGGCTAATGAATGTGCTGAACCCATGGATAAAAATAATACCACCTGGCAGGAACTGCAGTTGATAGATTCCTTGCTGCGGGATGAATCATTTACCATTGAAATGGCAATGGCGCTGGATGCGGCTTACTACCTGCAACAGGGAAAAATGGCACCTCCTTTTATTGCACCGGGCGGCAACGGGTTCCAGGTAGAAGGAAAGGATGATGAAACAGGTGTCGCCATTAACCTGGCGGCTTTTTTTGCACTTGAATGTGGCCTGGATTATTTGTGTGCCATGAGCGGGGAAACACCACTGGCATGGCTTCAAAAAATAGTTGATAAAAACCTGCCCATCCCGACCAGTGAATTACTGGCCCGTTTTGCCAATGCCACCTGGAAAGCAGGGCAACCCTTCCGGGGACTGGACAGGATACAAAAAAGCAATTTTACTTTATTCAGTAATCTTTCAGCAGATGCCATAGAAAAAGATCATCAGCAAATTGAAAATGCAGCAGCGCTTTTGAAAACGGAGTTGCAACCAGGAACTTTGCCGGAGCAGATGCAACAACTCCGGGCTTTGTTAAGGGATACCGCTTTTGCCCGGAAAATGGCAGCCTGGATGTGTGACTCTTTTAATAATAGTGGAGAGAAAAAACAGCCATATGAGAGCCCCGGCAACCCTGGCATTCTCAATATGAAATCTTTAAAAGACGAGAAAATAGCAGCTTCAATTGCCGGGTTTTATGGACTTGAATGTGGACTTAACTGGTTGATAGTAAATTATGAGAAGTCTGTCGTTTCGATTTTAAAAGAAATTGTGGAAGAAAGTATTTCTGCCGGAGATCGAAATGTGTTAAACCGTTTTGCCAATGCCACCTGGAAGGCTGGCCAGCCCTTTCGCGGACTTGACCGTATAACCCGGGATACCTTTACGCCTTATTATTTTTTAACCGAAGCCGATATTGCGAAAGACTGGGGGCAGGTGAAAACGGCTGCTGGAAAATTGCTGAACCGGCTGCAACAGTAAACAAGCTTTTGTACTTTTACCCTGTGCTGCTTACCAATACATTTTTCCCATCATGAGTTTTTCGCTGCCTCCCACATCGATCTTCCGGCAAAAGACAGGTACCGAAGCGTCTTCGGCGGATGATCAATTTGTGGTGGCACTATTGCTTCGGTCAACCTGTATTGCCTGGATCATCACAAAATTGATCTGTTGGCGGCTCTGGACAACGGACCGGTTATTTCCCCTGGCGCCTCCATTTGGTTTTTTATCAGCACCCGGTTTTGTGCACCAGTTCCTTTTCGTCGCCGGTTTGATCCTGATGGGATTAGTGATCATTTGGCCGCGGCATAAAAAATTATTGACTGCAGTTTTCCTGGTCGAGATAGCAAGTTGCCTGCTTGATCAAAATCGTTGGCAACCCTGGGAGTACCAGTTTGTATTCCTGCTTTTCATCAGCCTGGTGAATTTTACACGCAGCCGATTGTTGATGGCGGGTTATCTTTTTGTGTTGGTATCCACCTATTTTTTCAGCGGGCTAGGAAAATTCAATACTTCATTTATCGCGATGATCTGGGAAAAGCAGGTGTTGTCAGGCTTGCTGCACCTCCCTCCTGCCGGCATCCACCAACCTGCAGTTCAGTATGCCGGGTATTCCATGGCGATCCTGGAGTTGTTCTTTGCCATCGCCCTGTGTTTTAAAAGAACCCGCGTTGCCGGCGGCTGGCTGATCATTGCCATGCACCTGTTCATTTTGTTGTTGGTGGGGCCATTCGGGTTGAAATACAATATGAGTGTATGGCCTTGGAATTTCCTGATGATTGTACAGGTGTACCTCCTCTTTATCCGCAACCGGGGTTACGCATTTAATCCTGCAGCATTGTGGCCGGGGTGGAATAAGCTCCTGTTGCTTTGCTGGGCTGTGTTGCCCGCATTGAACCACAGTATCGGGTGGTGGGATAATTTTTTATCTTCAAGGTTATTCGCCGGTAACCAGCCTGTAATGGCCCTATGCGTTTCCGATAGTAGTGAGTTACGCCAGCTGGCACCTTATATTATTTCAAAAGATGATCACCATCTCTGTGATGGAAAGGCCTGGGTGAACCTGCAAACCTGGGCGATGAAAGAAATGAAGTCTCCACCCTACACAGAGAAAAGGGTGTACCAGGAGATAGCCCGCCGGTGGATAGAGTTACATCCCGGAACCCATACCCAGCCTGTGTTTTATCGTTTTGTACCTGGTGGCGGCACGGAGCGGCTGCCGGGTGATTAGGCACAGTGTCAAACAGCGAAATTATGGCGGTGCTGTCCTGCATTTTTTCAACCGGCAATTGCATATCGATTATCTTGCAGCCATGCCGCTGGTGAAAAAACTTTCCATTACACAATTTAAGAACTACGATTTCCGCTCATTCAGTTTTACGGAAAGAGTGGTGGCGGTTTGCGGCACCAACGGCCGGGGCAAAACCAACCTGCTTGATGCGCTTTATTATCTCTGTTTCACCAAAAGTTATTTTAGCCGGGCCGATGCACAAAACGTTGAATTTGGCAAAGAAGGCTTTCGGCTGGAAGGGCTGGTGCACGATCACCGGGTGCTTTGCATTTACCGCGGCACGGGTAAGAAAGAATTTTATTTTGATGAGCTTGAGTACGATAAATTCTCAGATCATATCGGGAGGCTTCCGGCGGTAATGGTGGCGCCCGATGATGTGGAGCTGATCAGCGGTGGCAGCGAACTGCGCCGGCGTTTTGCCGATACCCTGCTGAGCCAGGTGAATGCCACTTATCTGCAACAACTGATACTTTACAACAAAGTACTGCAGCAACGTAACAGTTTGCTGAAACGTTTTGCTGAAAGCGGGAACACTGACTGGCCATTGCTGGAAGTTGTGGACGATCAACTGGTGCAGCCGGGCACTTATATTTTCAAAGAACGATCGGCCCTCGCCACCGAACTGATCCCCCTGGTGCAACAATTCTACCGACAGATCGCCGGTGTTGACGAACAGGTTACCTTTCAATACGAAAGCCAGTTACACGAAAATGATTTTTACAGCCTGCTCAACCTCTGCCGAACAAAAGATTTTATGTTGCAGCGCTCAAATGGGGGCATTCACAAGGATGATTTTTCTATCCTTTTAAATGGGCATTCTTTTAAAAACACCGCTTCGCAGGGGCAACGGAAGAGCCTGCTCTTTGCATTGAAACTGGCGGAATTTGCGCTGCTTAAAAGATCCAAAGGCTTTGCGCCCATGTTATTGCTGGATGATGTTTTCGAAAAACTGGATGATGGCAGGATGCAGCAATTACTGCATTGGGTTTGCCGGGAAAATGACGGCCAGGTTTTTATTACCGATACCCACCAGGATCGCCTTGAACAGGCTTTTCAACAGTTAGATACCCCCTTTCAACTCGTGGTGATTTAGCAGTTTAGGTAGTTTTGTAGTACTGGCTCTACAGGAAAAAGGGTGGTTTCACCCTTTGTAACCGGGTGATTTCACCCTCGAAAATACCGTTAAAATACCTTTTGTTTTCCTCCCGTTAATGCTAAGTTTTGTGTTATAAATATGACGGCATTTTGCTCGAAATATCTACCCTTAACAATAACCCAGACTTTGAACACAACTAACCACGAGTTCAAAAAATTAATTGGTAAAATGAATGAATGTCTGTGCCAATTCTGCGGGAGGGGAATTTAAAGCGGGATAACTTAAATTTACGGACGGAATGTATTGACGCTCTGTCCTCCCCTCCTGTTTTTATCAAATCATTCCAGCTCTAATCCCCAGTTTTTTCCTTTCTGCGTGGCTGGTACGCCTTCGATCAACCATTTGGCGGGCGGTTCATATTTTAACTGCCAGTCAAAAAACTGATGTTCCCTCACCTGTATGTCTTTCCGGTTCTTTCTTTCCATGATATTGTGTTCCTCTCCGTTGTAATTCAACAGCCATACGGGTTTCCCGAGCCTGCGTAAACCGGTGAACAGTTCAATGCCCTGGTACCAGGGTACGGCCCCGTCACCGTCGTTATGCATGATCACCAAAGGTGTTTGCACATTGGGCAGGTGAAACAATGGTGAGTTTTCAATATATAATTCCGGCTTTTGCCAGAGGGTGGCGCCAATGCGGCTCTGTGTTTTTTCGTATTGAAACTGCCGGTTGAGGCCACTTCCCCAGCGGATGCCGCCGTAGGCGCTGGTCATATTAGCAACTGGTGCACCGGCCCAGGCTGCCCTGAAAAGCCTGGTTTTAGTGATGAGATATGCCACCTGGTAACCGCCCCAGCTTTGTCCCTGTATACCGATCCGGGTGCTGTCAACCCAACCCTGTTTCACAAGTGCCCTCGCACCACTGGCGATGTAATTATAGGCACTGTTGCCGGGATGGCCCTCTGTATAAGCAATATCGGGGGCAAGCACCAGGTAGCCGCGGCTAACAAAAAACGGAATGTTTAACCGGCTTGGCGTTGGCGCCGGCGCCTGGTACCGGTACAGGTTGTCTGACAGGCGTTCGTAAAAATAACAGAGCAGCGGATATTTTTTCTTTGGATCATAGTTTTCAGGTTTGTAGAGGATGCCGGTTGCCTGTTTTCCATCATAGGATTTCCAGTGGAACAATTCGGCCGACATCCAGTTGTAATCTGCCTGTTGAGGGTTGATATTGGAAAGCCGGGTGGCATACTGGTCAAAATTCCAGCTTGAGTACAGAGTGTCACCGTCGCCAGTTTTGTGGCCGGCATAATACAGGTCGGGAGATGCATTGTAGGATTCTTTGGTAAAGATAAAATGCATGGCCTGTTTTGCTTTTACCAGTTTGTCGTACCAATTGGTATCAAGGCCGTTGGTCAAAAAATTAAGTGGGGTATCAACCAGCGAAAACTGGAAGGCGCTTCGTTTGGTAACATTGTCGAATACACGAAAAACCAATTGCTGACCGCCCGGAACAAATCGTTCATCCCGATCGGTAGGGATATAGCGGTAGGTGGTCTTTTTCTTCCGGGCCTCCAGTGAAGCGGAAAGAAACGGCGCCGGTGCATACAGGGCCGCCGGACTTACCTTCCAGATCTCATAGCGATCATACAACAGCAGGTCGCGGTCTTCTTTGGTCCACCCCATCACCCCATAGGGATCTGCATAATCGGGTACATCGTTCTCCTCGTCGTAAAGGGGCATTTTTATTTTGCCGGTGATATTACGGGTGGTACCCGTTGCCACCTCGTACGTAAAATACTGTTTAAGCTCGGGGTTGAACCAAAAAACGAATTTGCCGGCTGGTGAAGGCGATGCATTGAAGTATTGGTTTTTGTAAATGTTTTTCCGGGTGCCGTCTGTTGTACTGATCAGTGCCGCGGTTGACAGGGTGCGGCCCATCCATTGCAGCGCTACCCGGTTTCCTTTATTCGATTCGGCCAGCACCCAGTCGGCATTCCCTTCATCCACCAACGTGATGGTTTCTGCATCTTCTGCCCCCAGTTGTACCATCCTGTTGGACGCAATATTGTACACGGTCGTATAACTGCGCTTCAACTCCGCGTTTAGATTTTTCAATTGCTGTGGCTGCAGGTAATCATCTTTATAATTCCAGATGTCAACTTTAACGGTTTCAAAGTCAACCAGCGTTGTGTCTTTCGGCACCGGCACCGGCGCTGTTCCAAAAAAGAGTTTCCCTGCATTTTTACTGAAACTGATGGAAGCGTTTTCACTAACGGTAAACCCCAAACGCATGCCATTGGTATTTTTATCTGCGATCAGGCGGGCACTGTCCTGCCCCGCTGTATAGTACCAAAGCTTATAAAACCGGGTAAGGGCTTTGTCGCTGCTGTCGCGTTCTGCAACAAAAGCCAGTTGGTTGCCGCTTTCATCGAAGCTGTAATTTTTGGCATCATTGAAACGCTCCATTACGGTATCGGTTTTTTGATCGGCGATATGATATAACAATACACGGGCTATGCTGTTACTGTCTTTGCTGTCGCGGGTGGTTTCTATGAGGAGCCGTTTTCCCTGTTGATCAAAATAAAATTCCTTTACGAGGTAAAAGATGGTCTCAGACCCATCAGTAAGGTTGCGTAACACCAGGTTGGTGCCATCAGCAGCATTAGCACCTGGGCCTTCATCTCCCTCTGCATCCTGGAGGTCTTTCCCTTTTTTTAATATCTGGCTGGCTGCTTTGTTAATGATGTTGGTTAGTTCCCCGGTACTGATATTTCCCTTGATGGAGTCGATGGAATGTTTGATCACTGAATCAGCCAACTGTACCAATTTGTTTTTTTGCAGGGTGGCGGAATCCGGGGCGACCGATTTTTTTTTGGTGGTATCCGGCAATGGTTTGTCCATCAGGTAGGCCAGGTAGCCGGCAGCTTTTTCCGGCGTTTTAAAACTTTTTGCCCGGGCAATTTTTACCAGGCTATCCGAGCCTAATTCGATAATGCCCAGTGAATCTTTCGGCATGTCATCTCCTTTTTTCTTTTTGATCTTTGCCTGCCTGGTATCCTGGAAGAAAGGTTTTATCCGGAACACAAGAAAACGACTGTCCTCCGTGATCACGGCATTATAGCCGCGTGGAATTACTTTTTTATATTTTGTTGATGGGTTTTGTATCACCAGTTCCCCGTCGCCTTCCTGCGGGTTAACGGTGTACACTACAAATGCACCATTGTTACTCACCAGGTGCTCCCCTACCGACTTCCAGCCGTCGTACACAGTATGGTCCAGCGGTTTTTTTTGTGCAAAAGCATTTACAGAGAGCAAAAGAATAAACGGCGCCAGGTATTTTTTCATCTTGATTGATTTAAAGCTGTTGCAAAAATGTACTGCGTGCTGCACGGTTTGTTTTGTTGATAAAACTGTTATACCCGGTGCAGGAGTGTAATATTACGTTAACATTTGTAAATCACCGTACCGTTAATCATCAAGGCACAGGATCGGCGCCCCCATTTTATTTGATGGAAATACTGCTGTTGACAAAAGATAAGTATGCCTGGAGAATGAGCCTATAAAATACAGGACGCAAACCCGCGGTAGTGGCGGGTTTTGTAGCAGTGGGGTTCACTTGCAACCAAAAGATTGTTGGTGGCCGTGAATGCTATTCAGAATCATTCAGGAAGCCCCATTCAGTTCGAAGGCCTGCCAGTTGATCGCCCTGCAATTTAGCTGACCCGTAGTGCCCGGCCAGTTCTTTTTGGCGGAATGCTTCGTAGAGCGTGACGGCACAGGCTACAGATATGTTCAGGGATTTGATGATGCCTACCTGCGGAATGATGAAATTTCCATCAGCCATCCCGATGATCTCTTCAGACACCCCACTGTGTTCGTTGCCGAAAACCAATGCTACTGGTTCGGTGAGGTTAAGCTGGTGCAGGCTTACCGCATCGCTGCTAAGATGGGTGGTGTAAATTTTCCGGTATTTTTTCCTGAGGGCGGAAAAGCATTCGGCAGCATCGGTGAACTGGTGTATGGTGAGCCACTTGGCGGCGCTCGACGAACTTTTAGCGCCCCATTTACGATGGGGCGGAATTTTATGATTGAGGATATAAATATCCTGGATACCAACGGCATCGCATGTACGCATTACTGCCGAAATATTATGCGGATCAAAAACATTTTCCAGCACCACGGTGAGGTCGGGCTGGCGTTTGTTTAACACTGATTCAAGTCTTTGTGTTCTTTCAGGGGTCATACAATTTTTGGGTTAACAGGTTAGGATGGCTGCCATACAGCACCGGGTCAATGTTGACCTTGGTTGAAGTGGTACAAGTGAGTGACACAAGGATGTTGCTGCCGGAGCTGCTGCCGGTAAACTTAACTCATCCTTTCAATCACCATCGCACTGGCGCCACCGCCACCATTGCAGATACCGGCTGCTCCATACCTGGCTTTATTTTGCTGCAATACATTGATGAGTGTAACGATGATTCTTGCACCGCTGCAGCCCAACGGATGACCGATGGATACGGCACCGCCGTTTACATTTACAGTGGCAGGGTCGAGTTGCAGGCGGCGGCTGTTTTCAATGCCCACTACCGAAAACGCTTCGTTCAATTCCCAGTAGCTGATATCGCTCATCGTTAGGCCGGCTTTCGCCACCGCTTTTGGCACAGCGATGGCCGGCGTGGTGGTAAACCATTCCGGTGCCTGTTCCGCATCGGCATAGCTTACGATTTTAGCAATGGGTTTCAGTCCGAGTTCAGCTACTTTTTCTCCGCTTGCCAGCACAAGCGCTGCTGCACCGTCGTTCATGGTGGATGCATTGGCTGCGGTAACTGTGCCGTCTTTTACAAAGGCGCCTTTCAGTTCGGGTATCTTTTCAAATTTTACATTAAAAGGTTCTTCATCTTTTGAAAAGAGCAGTGGCTCGCCCTTTTTCTGCGGAATGGAAACAGGAACTATTTCATTGTCGAATTTACCGCTGCTAACGGCGGCCTGTGAACGCTTATAGCTTTCGATGGCAAAAGCATCCTGGTCGGCACGGGACACGTTGCAGGTGAAAGCGCATAACTCTGCTGCATTGCCCATGGCTTTGCCGTCGTACACATCGGTAAGACCATCTTTCGCAAGGCCATCTATCATTTGGGTATTGCCGTATTTGTTGCCCCACCGCAGGCTGTCGGTGTAAAAAGGAACATTGCTCATGCTTTCCATTCCCCCGGCCACCACAATTCCCGCATCGCCGAGGAGGATACTCTGGGCGGCCTGTGCAATGGCTTTCATACCGCTGGCGCACACTTTATTTACGGTGGTGCAGTTCACTTCGTTTGGTAAACCGGCGAATTTGGCGGCCTGCCGGGCCGGGGCCTGTCCAAGATTGGCCTGCAATACTGAGCCCATCAACACATCTTCTACCTGTTCCGGTTTTAAACCAGCTCTTTCCACGGCTGCTTTAATGGCAATGGCGCCCAGCTGGGTGGTTGAAAATCCTTTGAGTGTTACGCCAAAACTCCCGATCGGTGTGCGTACAGCGGAGATTACATATACTTCTTTCATGTGGAATAATCGTTTTGTGCCAGCAAAGGTACAGAAATATGAATGCGAATGATGGCCCGGTGGTAATTGGAGGCAGGAGTAACTGAATCGATCAGCAAGCAGTCATTTGTAATTGTACATTTTTCGGGTAAGCCACCGGGTTAGCACGTACAGAAAAAAAAATGTAACTGCCGCCTGGTACTACTGTGAAGCCCCGGTATTGAAATCATAGAGGGTGGCGGTAAATACGCCCCGCTCCCTTTTTTTAAAGATCGCTTTCCAGTTGCCGTTGTACCGCAACAGGGCCGGCACCAGCAGGTTGCCGGCGTGCGTCATCTGCACTTCCATGCTCACTTTAAAGTCATATACCATCGCACTGTAACTTAACGAATAGTTGCGGGCCACCACCTCGTACGTGCTGTCATTGAACCAGGTGGTCATTTCGTCCACCACCACATCCCCTTCTTTGCCCGGCTTCACTTTTTGCCGGAAGATGTAGCAACTGGTTTTATTATAATCATCCATGTCAATACTCATGTCGTAATACTCCGCCATTTCATCATCATAGATCGCCGTTTTATTACTCATGAAAGGCAGGCCATTGATGCGTTTCCCGGGATTAAAAAACAACATTTTTAGTTGTTCTTTGTGTTTTTCCATGCCACTCTTGCCTTCTGTGCTGAAGGCCTTGCCTGCCACGATATTATCTTCGCCACACACCAGGCCGTTTGTAAAAAACAGGGAAGCATACATCTGTGCTGTGTAATAGTTGTATTGATGGTCTTCGTTATAAAAATCACCGGTGCTTTGTTCTTCCAACACCGTCATGTGGCGGCAACCACTATCGCGGAGCTGTTGCGTTTTACTGTATAGACCGGCCGCAGACCTTCCTTCCTTGTCAAGCATGCGGATATCATTGATGGCGGAATAGCCAATGATATGCAGGTTGCGGAATGCTTTGTAAAAACTGCTGTCGTTTTTAATGCGGTTGATGAAAGCAGGCACATTTAGTTTACTGTCTACCACCACTTCCGACAAAGTGATCTCTTTCTGGTCCACTTTCACCGTGGTATCAGTCGCATGACCGGTGGTATCCTGGGCGGTGGCCAGCAGGCTGCAACAGGCAACAAAAAAAGTCATGACTGTTTTTATCATGACTGCAAATTATTATAAAGAAATGTAAACCGCATTATTTGGCGAACATCATGCGGTAATCTGTTTTGATCTTTCCTTTGCTGATATCATCCAGCTTACGTTTCAGCAGGGTTCGTTTTAAAGGCTTGATGTAGTCAATAAATAATTTTCCTTCGATGTGATCATACTCGTGCAGGATCACCCGGGCTGTGATGCCGTTGAAGGTGCTGGTATGTAGCTGAAAATTTTCGTCGTGGTATTCAAGCGTAACAGATTCATTGCGCATCACATCTTCCCTGATCTTGGGGATGCTGAGGCAGCCTTCGTTGTACGACCATTCGGCGCCGGTTTTATCCAGTACCCTGGCATTGATGAACACGCCTTTAAAACCAGGTGCATCCGGGTAGTCATGCGCCTCATCGTCTTCTTCCATATTCGTGAATATCTGGGTGCTGTCAACCAGGAACAACCTGATGGAACGGTTGATCTGCGGGGCGGCGAGGCCTACTCCATTGCTGTTGTACATGGTTTCCCACATGTCTGCCAGCAGTTTGTCCAGTTCAGGATAATCAGCAGGAA